>JAKAMD010000395.1 GCA_021823875.1 Pseudomonadota bacterium
GCAGCGCCTGCGCTTCGAGCATCCGGAAGTGCGCGCCGTCGTCATCAAGTCCGGCAAGCCCAATGTGTTCTGCGCCGGCGCCAATATCCGCATGCTGGGCAAGTCGACGCATCAGCAGAAGGTGAACTTCTGCAAGTTCACCAACGAGACACGGCTGTCGATCGAGGATGCCTCGGAGAATTCCAAGCAGATCTACATCTGCGCCATCAATGGCAATGCCGCCGGCGGCGGTTACGAGCTGGCGCTCGCCACCGACCACATCATGCTGGTGGATGACCGCCGTTCGGCGGTGGCGTTGCCGGAGACGCCGCTGCTTGCGGTGCTGCCCGGCACTGGCGGGCTGACCCGCGTCACCGACAAGCGCAAGGTGCGGCGCGACCGCGCCGACGTGTTCTGCTCCATCGAAGAGGGCATTCGCGGCAGCAAGGCGGTCGACTGGCGCCTGGTCGACGAGGTGGTGCCCAACTCGAAATGGAACGATGTGGTGGCCGCGCGTGCGCATGAGATCGCCGCGCGCTCCGACCGTCCGAAAGACGCCAAGGGCATCAAGCTCAATCCGCTCGACCGCAAGATCGAAGCCGACCGCGTTTCCTATTCGCATTTGGACGTGGAGGTCGACCGCGCACGTGGGCTCGCCACCGTCACCGTGCGTGGACCGGCGCAAGCCGTGCCAGCCTCGGTCGAGGCCGCGCATGAATTGGGCGACAAATTCTGGCCGCTCACCGTGGCGCGCGAACTGGAAGACGCCATCCTGCATCTGCGCTCGAATGAACGTGAGATTGGCGTCGTGCTGTTCCGCACCGACGGCAATGCGCAGGCAGTGCTCGCGCACGACGACTTTCTGGCCAAGGCCAATGGCGACTGGCTGATGCGCGAGATCCACCATTATTTGAAGCGCGTGTTGAAGCGCGTTGACGTTACCGCCAAGAGCTTCATCGCGCTGATCGAGCCGGGCTCCTGCTTCGCCGGCACGCTGGCCGAGCTTGCCTTCGCCGCCGACCGCTCGCTGATGCTGATCGGCACGCGCGAGGGCGACAATCGTCAGCCCGCGGCGATCGTACTGGGCCAGGCCAATTTCGGCTTTTATCCCATGGGGAATGGCCTGACTCGCCTCGAGACCCGCTTCCTGGGCGAACCGGAGACGCTCGAGACGCTGAAGGGCAAGATCGGCGCGCCGATTGAAGGTGAAGAAGCCGCCGAGCTTGGCCTCGTCACCATGGCCTATGAGGACTTCGATTGGGACGACGAGCTGCGCATTCTCTTGGAAGAGCGCGCCAGCTTCTCGCCCGACTCCTTGACCGGTATGGAGGCCAATCTGCGCTTCGCCGGTCCGGAGACCATGGAAACCAAAATTTTCGGCCGTCTGACCGCGTGGCAAAACTGGATCTTCCAGCGGCCGAACGCCATCGGCGAACAGGGCGCGCTCAAGCTTTATGGCTCGGGCGTCTCGCCGACCTTCAATCGCGAACGGGTTTGATTTGTCCGCTCGCTCCCGCGCGTGCGGGAGTTCGGCAGTAACGCACTGGGTCCCCGCTTTCGCGGGGACGAGCGGGACAGAAACACAAGAGGACAAGCACCATGGCTATGGACATCGTCGACTATGACGGCCTGATCCCCAACAATGTCGCGCTCGGCGGCGACCCGCGCGTCAAGCGCGCGCTGGAGAAGTGGCACCCCGGCTACATCAACTGGTGGAAAGACATGGGGCCGGAAGGTTTCCAGGAATCGCTCGTTTATCTGCGCACGGCGATTGGCGTCGATCCCAAGGGCTGGGCCAAGTTCGACTATGTGCGCATGCCGGAATATCGCTGGGGCATCCTGCTGGCGCCGGCGCGCGAGGGCCGCACCATTCCCTTCGGCAGCCACAAGGACGAAGCCGCCTGGCAGGAAGTGCCGGGCGAGTACCGCGCCATGCTTCGCCGCCTGGTGGTGATCCAGGGCGACACCGAGCCGGCTTCGGTCGAGCAGCAGCGCCATCTCGGCAAGACCGCGCCCTCGCTTTACGACATGCGCAACCTGTTCCAGGTCAACGTGGAAGAGGGGCGTCATCTGTGGGCGATGGTTTATCTCTTGCAGAAATATTTCGGCACCGACGGCCGCGAGGAGGCGGAAGCGCTGCTCGAACGCCGCTCGGGCGACCCCGACACGCCGCGCATGTTAGGGGCCTTCAACGAGAAGACGCCGGACTGGCTGTCGTTCTTCATGTTCACTTATTTCACCGACCGCGACGGCAAGATGCAGCTCGAAGCGCTGGCGCAGTCTGGCTTCGATCCCTTGTCGCGCACCTGCCGCTTCATGCTGACCGAGGAAGCCCACCACATGTTCGTGGGCGAGACCGGCGTTACCCGCACCGTGCAACGCACCTGCGAGGCCATGAAGCAGGCGGGCATCACCGACCCCTACGAGATCGACAAGATCCGCAAGCTTGGCGTCATCGATCTGCCGACCATCCAGAAGAAGGCCAACCTGCATTTCTCGCTGACGCTCGATCTGTTCGGCAACGAGATCTCGACCAACGCCGCCAACGCGTTCCACGCCGGCCTCAAGGGCCGCTACCGCGAGGACCGGTTGAAGGACGACCACCAACTTGAGAGCGGCAGCTATCCGGTGCTGCGGCTGGTCGACGGCAAGGTCCAGAACGAGGATGTGCCGGCGCTGTCGGCGCTCAACATGCGGCTGCGCGACGACTATGTCGGCGATGCCAGCATCGGTGTCGGCCGCTGGAACAAGGTGATCGAGGAGTTCGGCATCCCGTTCGAGATCACGCTGCCGCACGTCGCCTTCCATCGCCACATCGGCGAGTTCTCCAACATCAAGGCCGATCCGAGCGGCAAGGTGCTCAGCGATGCGGAGTGGCAGAAGCGCCGCTCCGAATTCCTGCCCAACGACAGCGACAAGGACTTCATCGAGGAGCTGATGCAGCCGCAGTTCGAAAAGGGCCAATATGCGAGCTGGATCGCCCCGCCGCGGGTCGGCATCGACAACAAGCCCGGCGATTTCGAATATGTGAAGCTCGCCGAGGCGTAATATTATCGGTCATTCCGGGACGGCCCAAAGGGCCGGACCCGGAATCCAGAAGCATAACCAGAATCTCAATCTGGATTCCGGGTTCACGCGCGGCGCGCGTGCCCCGGAATGACGGATGACAGGGAGGACGCGATGACGGCGGAAGCGCTGGAAAGCTATCTCGGCGGCCAGTGGTCGCGCGGGCAGGGCGTCGAGACCGAGCTCATCGATCCGACCAACGGGCATGTGCTGGCGACCGCGAGCGCCAAGGGGCTCGATTTCGCTGCCGCGCTCGATCATGCGCGCAGGCGGGGCGGGCCGGCGCTGCGCGCGCGCTCTTTTGCCGAGCGCGCCAAGCTGCTGTCCGCCGTGGCCGATGTGCTCGCCGCCAACCGCGCGCGCTATGAAGAAATCGCCATCGCCAATTCCGGCAACACCAAGATCGATGCGGCGATCGACATCGACGGCGGCATCGGCACGCTGAAATATTACGCCCGCCTCGGTGCCGGCCTGGGCGCCGCCAAGGCGTTGCTCGACGAGA
>JAKAMD010000396.1 GCA_021823875.1 Pseudomonadota bacterium
CCATGACGTGCTGGAGGTCGGCTTCACCGCGCCGCGCACCCATCACATCGTGCCCATCGACGATTGCCCGATCCTGGCGCCCGGCCTCGACGGCGCGATCGAGGCGGCCTGGGCGATCGCCGAGACACTGAAGCACACCGGCAAGCCGCTCGACATCCAGGTGACCGCGACCGACAGCGGTCTCGACATCGACTTGCGCGGCTCGGGTCCGCTCAGCCCGCAACAAATGGCAGCGCTCGCGCGCGTCGCCGACCAGCATAAGCTCGCCCGCCTCACCCGTCACGGCGAACTGGTCGCGCAGCGCGTCCAACCGCTGCTCACCATTGGCCGCGCCCAAGTCGCGCTGCCGCCGGGCGCCTTCCTGCAGGCAACCGCGGCGGGCGAAGCCACGCTGGCCAAATTGGTTCTCGCCCATATCGGCAAGGCCAGGCGCGTCGCCGACCTGTTCGCCGGCATCGGGCCGTTCGCCCTGCGGCTGGCCGAGAGCATGCGCGTTACCGCCGCCGACAGCGACCCCGGCGCGATTGCCGCACTGAAGCGCGCGGCCTCCACGGCCGGCCTCAAGCCGGTGGAGGTTTCACTGCGCGATCTGTTCCGCCGTCCCTACGTTGCCGCCGAATTGACAGACGTCGATGCCGTGGTGTTCGATCCGCCGCGCCAGGGCGCACAAGCGCAGGCGCGCGAACTGGCGCGCAGCAAAGTACCGGCCGTGGTTGCGGTGTCATGCGATGCGACCACCTTCGCGCGCGACGCGGCGCTCCTGGTCAGTGGCGGCTACAAGATTGGCGCGGTCACCCCGGTCGATCAGTTCCGCTATTCGCATCACGTCGAGATCGTAGCAACGTTCGAGCGCTGATCCGTTATCCTGAGGCGCGAGCGAAGCGAGCCTCGAAGGATGACGGTCGAAGCAATTAGTGGAAATCGTAGCCGCCCCAACGCTGCTGCCACATCGTTTCACCGATGGAGCAGGAGATGCGCGGCTTCTCTGCCGAGACCGGCACCACACGCGCGTCGGGCTCCCGGCCGGAAATCTCCAGGACCAACTTGTGGCGCGTCGCTTCGATGAACTGCGAGCGGTCGCGGATCGGCACCGCGAAGGCACCGGGACCGCCGATCACGCAATCCTCGTAGTACCAGTCGAGATGTTCGATATCCATGGTGCCGCGGAAGGGCCGCTTGAGCATGAGCGGCAGCCCGTTGATGGTGATGCCGGCGGCCACTACGTCGTCGCGGATCGGCACCACCAAGGGACCGGAATTATTGGCGCCGTCGCCGGAAACATCGATCACCCGGCGCAGGCCCTTGTAACCGCTGTGGTCGAACAGGCCCTTGGCGAAGCGCAATCCGCCGGAGATCGAGGTGCGCGAGGCGCGCCGATAGGGCGCGCGCCCGATCTCGGCGGAGACCGCATCGGCCGCCTCCGGTCCGTCGATCAGACGCCAGGGCATCACGATCCTCTGGTCGTTTTCGCTCGCCCATTCGATATAGGTGATGGCAATCCTGCCATTGACGCCCTCGCGCAGCGCCGAGAGGAATTCTTTCGAGGTCAGCGCCAGGCGATAGCCTTCGCGTTGCAGCGCCTGCTCGTCCGGATCCATGGAGTAGGAAACGTCGACCGCCAGCACCAGTTCGACGTCGACCGGAATGGCGTTGGGGCTCGTATCGACCAGCCGTGGGTGGATCGGCGCGGCAAAGGCGACAATGGAGAAAGCCAGCGCTGCCGCAGCGCAGCCGGCGCCCCAATAAAGATGACGTCGACCCATGTTGTCGCTCCCGTCCGGGAAGCGACATGCTCGCATACCATCCGCGGCAAAATAAAGGCCGCCCTTTCATTCCGGGACGGCGCGAAAGCGCCGGGCCCGGAATCCATACGCCGCAGCAGGGGTTATGGATTCCGGGTTCGTCCGCCTTCGCTCCGCTTCGGCGGACGCCCCGGAATGACTGGAAATTTCAGTGCTCCAGCGCCTCGGTACCGACGATCTCGATGCCGAAGCCGCCCAGGCCGACATAGGTCCGCTTGCTCGAGGCCAGGAGCCGGATCGAGGAAATCCCGAGGTCTTTCAATATCTGCGCCCCGAGGCCGATCTCGCGCCATTGCTGGGAGCGCGCCGTCTCTGTGCCGGTCGCGCCCTCGTGCGGTATTTCCGCCACCGGCACGCCGGCGGTGCCATCGCGCAAATAGACGATGACACCGCAGCCCTCCTCCTTGAAGCGCGACAATGCGGCATGGATCGGCTTTGCCCCGCCAAACACGTCGCCGATCACATCGGCGCGGTGCAGCCGCGCCAGCACGCGCTCGCCGTCACCGAGATCGCCATAGACGAAAGCCATGTGATGCACGCGGTCGAACGGCGTGACATAGGCATAGCCGGTCAGCGTGCCGACCTCCGAATTAACGTGGAACTCGCCCACCCGCTCCACCAGCTTGTCGCGGTTCTGACGGTAGGCGATCAGCTCGGCGATCGAGACCTGCGCCAGACCGTGCTTCTGCGCGAAAGCGGCAACCTGCGGCCCGCGCATCACCGAGCCGTCGTCATTCATCAGCTCGGCCAAGACACCGACCGGCGGCAGGCCGGCAAGCCGGCAGAGATCGACGCAGGCTTCCGTATGGCCGGAGCGCATCAGCACGCCGCCCTGGCGCGCCACCAGCGGGAACACATGGCCGGGCCGCACGAAGTCGGCGGCGCCGCTGTTGTCGTTGGCGAGCGCCCGCACGGTGTTGCAACGCTCTTCCGCCGAGATCCCGGTGGTCAGCCCGTGGCGCACATCGACGGTGATGGTGAAGGCGGTGCCGAGCGGGGCATCGTTTTCAGCCACCATGGGATCGAGCCGCAGCTTGCGCGCCTGCTCGGCGCCGAGCGGAGCGCAGACGATGCCGGAGGTATTGCGGATGATGAAGGCCATCTTCTCCGGCGTGCAGAGCGAGGCGGCGACGAACAGGTCGCCCTCGTTCTCGCGGTCGTCGTCATCGGTGACGACGACGATCGCACCCTTGGCAAAGGCCTTGATGGCAGCATCGACGCTGTGATGAGTCGTGGACACGCACACTCCTTAAAAATCTCAATCAGGCTGGCGGCGTGAACGGCCACGCCGTTCCCTCGCCCACCTGTGCCCGGTGCATCAGATAGTGATCGGCCAGCACGCATGCCATCATGGCTTCGGCGATCGGCACCGCACGGATACCGACGCAGGGGTCATGGCGGCCCTTGGTGACGATCTCGGTGTCGCGGCCGTAACGGTCGACCGTCTTGCGCGGGGTGAGGATCGACGAGGTCGGCTTGACCGCGAAGCGCGCGACGATCTGCTGGCCGGTGGAAATGCCGCCGAGAATGCCGCCGGCATGGTTGGACAGGAACACAGGCTTGCGGTCGTTCCCCATGCGCATTTCGTCGGCATTGTCTTCGCCGCGCAATTGGGCAGTGGCGAAACCGTCGCCGATCTCGACGCCCTTGACCGCGTTGATGCCCATCAGCGCCGCGGCGAGATCGCCGTCGAGCTTGGCATAGATCGGCGCGCCGAGGCCGGCCGGCACGCCGTCGGC
>JAKAMD010000035.1 GCA_021823875.1 Pseudomonadota bacterium
GCCAATGTCTTGATCACCGCCTGGTTGGAATTCGCCTTCATGGCGTAGCAGACGAGCGCGTTCACGTCGGCGAAGGCGCCGGCGAACACCTTGTAGTGCCGCGTCAGGGTCGCCGCCGAATAGCAATAGAACGGCGTGCCGACTTGGGCCGCCAGCGTGTCGAGGCGAACCGCCTCGGCGTTGAGCACGCCGTCGCGATAATCGAAGTAATGCATCGGCGGGCGCTCAGTTGAGCAGGACGTTGAGCGGGTTGCGCTTTTCGGCGTCTTTGGCGGCTTGGTCTTTGGCCGCCTTGTCGCCCGGCTTGGCGGTAGGCGCGCCGGCGGCGGGATGCTGATCGGTAAGCGACGCCGGCGGCGGATCGAGCGGGCCTTTGCGCCCGCAACCGGCCAGCGCCAGCGTCAGGCCGAGCGCGCCGAGAAGGGCGAGGCGGAAAAACGGGCGGTCGCTGAAACGTTGCATGGGCAGGACCTTAGCAAAAGGAAAGCGAAAAGGCGACGTCAACCTAGGGCACGCTGAATACGCCGTCCGTGATACGCGGCTCGCTTTAGCGCATGACCGCGAGCGCGGCAACGACAACCAATCTGCGAGACAGGGGCCCGATGCGGTGGCTGGTTGGCTCTGCTAGGCTTCGCCGCCCTGCACCGGACAGACCCATGCATCTCGGCAAATTCTGGCTCGGCCTCGGCCTCCTGCTCGCCCTCGGCGCGACCGCGTCGGCCCAGACGCGGTGGGCGACCTATGCCAACGCGCGCTTCGGCACCACCGCCGATTATCCGGCCGACCTGTTCAGCAAGAACGATCCGCCGCCGGAGAATGGCGACGGCCAAAGTTTCCGCACCGCCGACGAGCGCGCGCAGCTCGCCATTTATGGCAGCTACAATGTCGAGAATGACACGCCGGCAAGCTATGTCGAACGTCTCGTCGACAAGAAAGGCGTCACCTACAAGAAGATCACCAAGACCTATTACGCCGTCTCGGGCCTGCGCGGCGCCGACATCTTCTATGAGCGCTGTAATTTCCGCACAGGCGACGCGGCGCCCATCGATTGTTTTCAGATAACCTATCCGGCGCGCGAAAAGGCCGCCTGGGACGCCATCGTCACCCGCATCAGCAAATCGCTGCGTGGCGGCAAGGGCATCTCGGATTGATCAGCGTTCCTGGTCGAGGCGCTTCAGCCAGCGCTTGGCCTGCGCCCGCACGTTCTTGGGCGCGGTGCCGCCATAGCTCACGCGGCTTTTCACCGACCGGTCGACCGAGAGCACGCTGAACACATCGTCGGTGATGCGCGGCTCGATCGCCTGCATAGCGGCGAGCGGCAGCCGGTGCAGCGGCACGCCCTGCTCCGACGCCTTGGCGACGATGCGGCCGGTGACGTGATGCGCTTCGCGGAACGGCAGCTTCAAGGCGCGCACCAGCCAGTCGGCAAGATCGGTGGCGGTGGCATAGCCCTCGCCCGCCGCCTTCCTCATCTTGGCGGTGTCGGGCGTAAGATCGGTCACCATGCCGGCCATCGCCGCGACCGCCAGCGAGAGCGCGGACAGCGCGTCCATGGCGCCTTCCTTGTCCTCCTGCATGTCCTTGGCATAGGCGAGCGGCAGCCCCTTCATGACCACCAGGATGCCGGTCAGCGCGCCGATGATGCGGCCGGTCTTGGCGCGCACCAGTTCGGCGGCATCCGGATTGCGCTTCTGCGGCATCATCGAGGAGCCGGTGGTGAACTTGTCGGAGAGCTTGACCAGGCCCACGAGCGGCGAGGTCCAGATCACGATCTCCTCGGCGAGCCGCGACAGGTGCACGCTGGCGATCGCCGCGGCCGCAAGCGTCTCCATGACGAAATCGCGGTCGGAGACGGCATCGAGCGAATTGGCGGTCGGCCGCGTAAAGCCGAGCGCCTTCGCCGTCATCTCGCGGTCGAGATCGAACGAGGTGCCGGCGAGCGCGCCGGAGCCGAGCGGCGACTCGTTAAGCCGCTTGCGCGCGTCGGCAAAACGGCCACGGTCGCGCGCCGCCATCTCGACATAGGCGAGCAGATGGTGGCCGAAAGTCACCGGCTGCGCGGTCTGCAGATGGGTGAAACCCGGCATCACGGTGTCGGCGTGTTCCAGCGCCTTCTCAGCCAGCGCCTTCTGGTAGCCGGCGAGCGCCGCATCGAGCGTGTCGATTGTATCGCGCATCCACAGCCGGAAGTCGGTCGCCACCTGATCGTTGCGCGAGCGCGCGGTGTGCAGCCTTCCAGCCGCCGGGCCGATCAGCTCGGTGAGCCGGCTCTCGACGTTCATATGGATATCTTCCAGCGCGCGCTGGAACGTGAATTTGCCGCCCTCGATCTCTGACAGGATCGTGTCTAGACCGCGCGCAATCGATGTCGCATCGTCCGCCGCAATGATGCCTTGCTTGGCCAGCATGTCGGCATGGGCCTTGGACGCCGCGATGTCCTGGCGGTAGAGAGCCTTGTCGAAGTCGATGGAGGCGTTGATCTCCTCCATGATGGCGTCGGGACCGGACGAGAAGCGCCCGCCCCACATCTTGTTGCTCATGATACGTCTACCGAGGTTCTGCGAAACGTGACTGATGCACCTTCACCCCGTCCCGCCAAGCGGCGATTTTCCCTGATCCTCATGGGCGGCCTCGCGGGGCTCGTTGTCGGCCTGGCGGCGGTATACGGGATTGCGACCCTGACAGGCAATGCGGGCGGCGACAAAGCCTGCCGGCCAGCTGTTGCCCTGGCCCAGAAAATCGCTCCCTTTGCCACCGGTCAGGTGGCCGCAGTTAACGTTGCCAAGAGCCCGCTGCGGGTCCCCGACCTCGCCTTCCAGGACGCCGCCGGCAAGCCGCTCACGCTCAAGGCCTTCCGTGGCCGCACGGTGCTGGTCAACCTGTGGGCCACCTGGTGCGTGCCCTGCCGCAAGGAAATGCCCACGCTGGACGCGCTTCAAGGCAAGCTGGGCGGACCGGATTTCCAGGTGGTGGCGGTCAATATCGACACCCGCAATCTCGACAAGCCGAAAGAGTTTCTCAAAGAGCTCAACATTAACAAGCTCGTCTATTATTCCGACCCGGACGCCAAGACCTTCCAGGACCTCAAGGCGATCGGGCGCGCTTTCGGCCTGCCGACCACGCTGTTGGTCGACCCGCAAGGCTGCGAGATCGGCAGCATCGCGGGACCGGCGGAATGGGCGAGCGATGACGCGGTCAAGCTGATCAAGGCGGCGCTGGGCAAGAGCTGAGCGCACACCGGCAGCATCAGACCAATTCTACTGGACCCGTCTGTGCTTTCTTGTAGCCTGCCACGATCGTCGGGCGACAACGACTTTGGGAGAACATGATGACCACAAGCATCAAAGAGTTGATGGAAGCCGCCAATGCCGCGGTGCCGCGAATCACGCCGGAACAGGCCCGCGCCATGATGGCGAAGGGAACCGCGCTGGTCGTCGATGTACGTGATGCGCCGGAGGTGGAGATCACCGGCAAGGTGGCCGGCGCGCTGCACGTCTCGCGCGGCATGCTTGAGTTTCGTGCCGATCCCGGCTCGCCCTATCACGACAAGAATTTCGACAAGGGCAAGACCATCATCGTCTATTGCGCCTCGGGCGGGCGCTCGGCGCTGGGCGGCAAGGCGCTCAAGGATCTGGGCTACACGCAGGTCTTCAATCTTGGTGCCTTCAAGGATTGGGCCGAGAGCGGCGGCGCGGTCGACCATCCGATCGAACCCGGCATGTGAGCCGTATGCTGATCAGAACCGTATCGGTGAGGCGTTAGCGGCCCTTTCCCGGCCGCCAATTAGACGCGAATATCGATGTTCTGCCCGAGACCGGCCGCCGCGTCGGCGAGGTGCTGAATGTTCTGCTGGGCGGCATCGATGACCTGCGCGACCGAAGCCGCGGCATCGGCGTTCATGCGCACCATCTTGGCCGCAAGCGCCATCTGCGCGGCGCTCGCCTGAGCGCCTGCCATAGCGGCAACGAGGGAGGCCGGGTCCATGCCGTGGCATGGTTACCAACCAGATATCAATAAAGATTAAATGCGAAGCAAGCGGCCGCGCCGAGGCGAGAGGTCCGCCTGCCTATCGCGTCGGCACCGGCTTCTCGCCGCGGTAGTCGTAGAAGCCGCGCTTGGTCTTGCGGCCGAGCCAGCCGGCCTCGACGTATTTCACCAGCAGCGGACACGGACGGTATTTCGAGTCCGCCAGTCCCTCGTGCAGCACCTGCATGACCGAGAGACAGGTGTCGAGACCGATGAAGTCGGCCAGCTCCAGCGGCCCCATCGGATGATGCGCGCCGAGCCGCATGGCGGTGTCGATCGCCTCGACATTGCCGACGCCTTCATAGAGCGTATAAACCGCCTCGTTGATCATCGGCAGCAGGATGCGGTTGACGATGAAGGCGGGGAAATCCTCCGACACCGCGATGGTCTTGCCGAGCGTGCCGACGAAGGCCTTGCTGCTCTCGAAGGTAGCGTCGTCGGTGGCGATGCCGCGGATCAGCTCGACCAGCTCCATTAGCGGCACCGGATTCATGAAATGAATGCCGATGAAACGCTCGGGCCGGTCCGTGATCGCGGCAAGCCGCGTGATCGAAATAGACGAGGTGTTGGTGGCGACAATGGCCTCGGGTTTAATCGAAGCGCACAGATCGGTGAAGATCTTGCGCTTGACGTCTTCCTTCTCGATCGCGCTCTCAATCACCAGGTCGCAATTGGCCAGCTCGTCGTATTTCTCCGCCGGCTTGATCCGCGCGAGCGCTGCCTTGCGGTCGTCCTCGCTGATCGATTTGCGCGCAACCTGGCGCGCCATATTGCCGTTGATGGTGGCCAAGCCGGCCTTGATTCGCTCACCCGAGACATCGTTCATCAGCACTGAATAACCAGCCAGCGCACAGACATGGGCGATACCATTGCCCATCTGCCCAGCGCCGATCACTCCGATAGTCTCGATTTTGGCCGCCATGTTTTGATCCGATCGATACGAACACCCGGCACGCAGCTTCGACCGTGTCATACCCGGCCGTCTTCGTGCATTGCATTTCTACGCCGAACCGCGCGGTGACACCACCGGCGGCCGGCAAATTTACCGCCCGCTCAGCCCTTAACCTTGTCGAGCTCGGCGGAAAGCTCCGGCAGCGCCGTATAGAGATCGGCCACCAGGCCGTAGTCGGCGACCTGGAAGATCGGCGCCTCCTCGTCCTTGTTGATGGCGACGATCACCTTGGAATCCTTCATGCCGGCCAGGTGCTGGATCGCGCCGGAGATGCCGACCGCGATGTAGAGCTCCGGCGCCACAACCTTGCCGGTCTGCCCCACCTGCCAGTCGTTCGGCGCATAGCCCGCGTCGACCGCCGCGCGCGAGGCGCCCATGGCGGCGCCGAGCTTGTCGGCCACCGGCTCGATGTATTTGGTGAAGTTGTCGCGGCTCTGCATGGCGCGGCCGCCGGAGATGATGATCTTGGCCGAGGTGAGCTCCGGCCGGTCCGACTTCGATAGCTCCTCGCCGACGAAGGCGGAAAGCGCCGGATCGGCCGCCGCACTCACGGGTTCGACCGGCGCCGAGCCGCCCTCGCCGGTGGCCTGGAAGGTCGAGGTGCGCACGGTGATGACCTTTTTGGGGTCGGTCGACTTGATGGTCTGGACGGCGTTGCCGGCATAGATCAGGCGCTCGAAGGTGTCGGCTTGGATCACTTTGGTGATTTCCGAGACTTGCATGACGTCGAGCAGCGCCGCCACCCGCGGCATCACGTTCTTGCCCGAAGTGGTGGAAGGCGCAACGATCGCGTCGTAGGCGGGAGCAAGCGCAACCACCAGCGCAGCCAACGGCTCGGCAAGCCCGTGCTCGTAGGCCGCGTTATCTGCGATCAGCACCTTGGCAACGCCCTCGCGCTTGGCTGCGGCTTCGGCAACGGCCTGGCAATCCTTGCCGGCGACCAGGACATGCACCTCCGCACTGAGCGCTTTGGCAGCGGTGAGCGCCTTGTTGGTGGCGTCCTTGAGAACCTTGTTGTCGTGTTCGGCGAGCAAAAGCGTTGTCATCAGATTACCCCCGCCTCGTCCTTGAGCTTGCCGACCAGTTCGGCGACTGAACCGACCTTGACGCCGGCCTTGCGGCCCGCCGGCTCCGTGGTCTTGAGCACTTGCAGCCGCGGCGTGACATCGACGCCATAATCCGCCGCGGTCTTTTCGGCGATCGGCTTCTTCTTCGCCTTCATGATATTGGGCAGCGACGCATAGCGCGGCTCGTTCAGGCGCAGGTCGGTGGTGATAATGGCCGGTGCCTTCAGCTTCACCGTCTGCAAACCGCCGTCGACTTCGCGTGTCACGGTGACACTGTCGCCGTCGAGCGTAAGCTTGGAGGCGAAAGTGCCTTGCGACCAACCGAGCAGGGCCGCCAGCATCTGGCCGCTCTGGTTGCAGTCGTCATCGATCGCCTGCTTGCCCATGATGACGATGCCGGGCTGCTCCGCCTCGACAATGCCCTTGAGGATCTTGGCGACCGCCAGCGGCTCGACCACACCATCCACTTTGACCAGGATGCCGCGGTCGGCACCCATGGCAAGCGCGGTGCGGATCGTCTCGGAGGCCTGCGCGGGGCCGATCGACACCGCGATGATTTCAGTAGCTTTGCCGGCTTCCTTCAAGCGGATGGCCTCTTCGACGGCAATCTCGTCGAAGGGATTCATCGACATTTTGATATTGGCGAGTTCGACGCCGGAACCATCCGGCTTGACGCGGATTTTGACGTTGAAATCAACCACCCGCTTCACGGGTACAAGAATTTTCATTGATCCCCCAGCCCAGATGGACGCTCACGAAAGGCGGGCGGAAGCTAAAGGCGGGGCCATTACCCTGTCAACGCTTATGCTGCGCTGCACGCATAGCTCGTTCGTCTCAACGGTGCCGAACCAGCCTCACCTCATGCGGGTGCTCGATACATTCGAACAACGTCACCTCCGGTGGGCGCATGGCCAGAAACAAGAGAGCACCGGCCACCAAGCCCCCAAAATGGGCGATATAAGCGACCCCCTCATCGCCATTGCCCCTCAGACCGAGGAGTTGCAAGAGCGCCCAGGCGCCGATCACCCAGTAGGCCCGTACCCGCACCACGATCCGTAGAACGAAGACGGTCACTTTGGCGCAGGGGCGCAGCATCAGGTAAGCGGCCAGCACCCCCGAGACCGCACCGGAGGCGCCCACCATCGGCACGGTCGACTGCGTATTGAACGCCACATAGACGAGCGTCGCGGCAATACCGGCCAGGAGATAGAACGCCAAAAAGCGCAGCCGGCCGAGCGCCTCCTCGATGTCGTCGCCGAAGACCCAGAGGTAGACCATGTTGCCGAGCAGGTGCGCCCAGCCGGCATGAAGGAACAGGCCGGTCAGCAGCGTCACCTCCGGCCAACCGATCGTCAGATCGGTGAAAGTGTCAGTGAGGTGCGCCGGCACCACGGCGTAGCCAAGCACGACCCGGGTCTGCTGGTCGTCTGGCGTCGCAAGCATGACCACGAATAGGGCGATGTTGAGCGCGATCAGGCCCCACGTCGCGTAGGGCATGGTGGCATGCTTGAAGGGGTTGTCGTCGTACAGCGGAAAGACCACGGCGCCTCCCGCTCACAGCAAAGGTCAGCGGTTTTGCCCCGGCGCCCACAACACGTCGCCGGCCCCTTTGTCGTTAGCATAGCGACCGGCAACAAATAGATAATCGGACAAGCGGTTAACGTATTTTAACGATGGCGCCGAGACTTCTTCGCCGGGCTGGTCCTTGAGGGCGACCATGATGCGCTCGGCACGCCGGCAGACCGTGCGGGCCAGATGCAGCCAGGCCGAGGCCGCGCTACCCCCCGGCAAGATGAAAGATCTGAGCGGCGCCAGTTCGCCATTGAGCCGGTCGATCTCGCCTTCCAACCAAGTGACCTGGACCTCGGTGACGGTCAGGCGGGCACCGCCGGGGCCTTTCTCGGCCAGGCAGAGATCAGCCTCCACGTCGAACAGGTCGTTCTGAATGCGGCCGAGCGCGGCATCGAGCAGCGCATCGGCGGCGGTGGTCAGGCGCGCGAGGCCGATGACCGCATTGACCTCGTCGAGCGTGCCGTAGGCATCGACCCGCAGGTCGTATTTCTTGCGCCGGTCACCGCTGCCCAGCGCCGTCGTGCCGTCGTCGCCGGTACGGGTATAGATGCGGTTGAGCACGACCATGATTTTCGACCCGTAGGCTACCTTCGGTCCGTTCGCCGGCGGCGCAACGGCCGGATGGCTTAGCGTCCCATCGCCCAGATCGTCGTCATGATGACGATGATGGCGATGAATTGCAGCAATACGCGCATGCGCATGAGCTTTTGCGAGCGGTTGGGAGAACCGCCACGCATCATGTTGATGAGCCCCAAGGCGAGTACGATGGCAACCGCGATGATCGCGGCCGGCACCGCAAAATGCGACATGAATTGCGCCATGGCCGCCTTCTAACACCGCCGACACCCGGCGGCCAATCATTACCGCCCGCAGGCGGACGCGACCTCAAATGCGGCCGCTCCAACGCCGCCCGGCTCGCCTAGCCCGGATACCACAATTTATGGTTGTTATCATGATACTTTCGCGGTATTATAGTGCAGGGGAATTGGGGATCTCTGGGCATGAGGTTGGATGCCGAAACCGGCAACGCCGTCAGGCGTCGCATACGCGGTTTCAGCAAGCCGACCGGGCGAGCGTCAATCGATCTGCCGCCCATTCCCTGGCCGGCCGCGAATGAAAACACCGCCGGCAGCGATCTTTTTCCGGAACTCGACTGCGTCCGCCACCTGCTACCCGCCCGTGTGCTCATCGCGGCGCAAGAACGAGCAACCGCGGTTGGCGTCGGCGCCGATCGGGCGTTGATCGCGGCGGGCGCGATCGACGAGGAAACCTATCTCCGCGCGCTGGGCGAGCGACTAGGCATTGCATTCGAGCCATTGGACGGTCTGCCGCGCCAGTCGTGTCCGCTTGATGACGAACGGCTGATTGAAGCGGCGCGCACTGGCTTACTGCCGCTCAACGAGAATGACGATCTCACGCTGGTGGTCGCCCCGCGCGGAACCGCGGCGCGTCGAATCCTGCACCTGATTGATTCCAATGCGGAACTGGCGCGCCGCTTCCGTTTCACCACCGCTGATCGCTTCCACCGCTTTGTGCTGCGCCACGCCGGCGAAGCGCTCGCTATCCGCGCCACCGAGCGGCTGCGCCAGCAATGGCCTGCATTGTCCGCCACCTTCCTGCGCCGACGTTTCATCTTGGCCGTGGCGGTGGTCACCCTGGCGCTGCTGATAGGCACGTTAATTCAGCTACCACCGGCGGCCCGGCAGGTGTTGGCCCTGCCGTTGGCTTGCCTGTTCCTGGCCTGGCTTGGCCTGCGTCTGGTCTGCATCTCGATCGTTCCATCCAAATCCGGCTCTGAAGCCGAACTGCCCAACCATGAACGGCCGGTCTACACCGTCATTGCTGCGCTTTACCGCGAAGCCAAGTCGGTCGACAGCCTGCTGTCGGCAATTGAGCGGCTGAATTATGCCGCGGAGAAACTCGACGTCATCATCGCCTTGGAGACTGATGACCAGGATACGCGGTCGGCCATCGAGCGCCGCCGGAATCGACTGCCGATCACGCTGGTGACGGTGCCGAATGTGGGGCCGCGTACCAAACCGAAGGCGCTCAACGTGGCGCTATCCTTTGCGCGCGGGACCTTCACCGTGATCTACGATGCCGAAGACCGACCCGAGCCGAAGGAGTTGCACCAAGCCTTGCAAGCCTTTGGTGACGGCGGAGAGCGGCTTGCTTGCGTGCAAGCACCGCTGTGCATTGACAATTCGGCGGACGGTTGGCTCACCCGGCTGTTCACGGCCGAATATGCAAGCCACTTCGATGTATTTCTGCCTCGACTTGCCGCCTTGCGCCTGCCGCTGCCGCTCGGCGGGACATCCAATCATTTCCGCACTGACATACTGCGCGAGATCGGCGGCTGGGATCCCTACAACGTCACCGAGGACGCCGATCTCGGCATACGACTGGCGCGTTTTGGTTATCGTGTGAGCACGATCGAGGCCACAACCTACGAAGAAGCCCCGGCGCAAATCATGCCTTGGCTGCGGCAACGTACTCGCTGGTTCAAAGGCTGGATACAGACCTGGCTGGTGCATATGCGCACACCGCACCGGCTTTGGCGTGAACTTGGATGGAAAGGCTTTCTTGCCTTCCAGCTCATTGTCGGCGGCAATGTATTGGCCGCGCTGGTGCATCCGATATTTCTCGCCGGCCTAATGCTCACCCTGTTGAACGATATTTTCCGTTCGGGAAATCACGGTACCATTATCGCCCCGCTCTACGAGACCACAGCAGCTGCCGGCTATATCGTTTCCGGGCTAGTTGGCTTTCTCGGCTTGGCGCGCCGACGACTCCTGCATATCGCCTGGGTGCTACTGCTGATCCCGGTACATTGGCTGTTGCTGTCGCTAGCGGCCTGGCGCGCGCTCTATCAGTTTGCGGTGGCGCCTTATGCCTGGGAGAAGACCGAGCATGGCCTCGCCAAGAGTTCTCGGTTGGCCGATGACATGACACGCACGCTGGTCGACCTGGAACGTTATCTCAGCCTGCTGAAAGAAAGAGGCAGGCTGCCGGCACTAACAGCACCGTCTCGTACACCCCAGATGCGTGACCGACCAACGCGCTTCGATCGCGGACGAGCCCAGGATATTCCAGGACATTAATTGAGTGCCGCTCCGAGCCGCTCGCGCGCCCTTACGGGCCTCGCCTCGTCGTCGATCAGATTATTCAATTCCAAAACGCACATGCGATAGAGGCTGGATAGCAAGGCCTCGTCCAGTTCGGCCGCGTCTTGCGCGAGTTTCGTGGTCGCGGCGATCATCTCATTTATTTGTCTTTCGCGGACCCGCATTTTTTTCTCCAAGGCTTGGGGCTTTGAACTCGATGAGCACAGACGAACCTGCATCGAACCAACGCTAACTCACCGCCGTTACCGGCGGGCGCATCAGGATCGGGCCTTTCACGCCAAGCACAGCCCGGGTCTGATAGATCGTGTTGAAATCGAACCGCATGTGCGCGGCGATGACCGGCTCGCCCTCCATCTCGATCGGAAGGCCAAGCGGATTAACCTGAAAGCCGAAGGCGAGATGGCGTTCTAAGAAGCGCGGGTGATATTCGACGACGACGTCGCGCACGCCGTGCATGAACAGCCATTCCATCGCCGCGAGCTGGATGACCGCCGCGACTTCGCCCGCCATCCGCCGGCCGCGCATGCGCGGCCGCACGCAATAGCGGGTCCATTCCCAGATATGCGGCCCACGCGGCTCAGGCCGTACGCACAAGCACCCATGCACATCGGCCAGCAGATGCGGATGCGTGGTCGGCGTCATCCGCACATGACCGAGTACCGTGCCTTTCCTGACGGCGAGGATGTAGATGCATTGCGGACCGTCGAACTGGTCGATCTCGCGGCCGTCCGGCTTGCGCAGGTCGTTCCACTTCTTTTCTTCGACAAAGACCGTGTGGCGCAGCTTGAACGCTTGCTCGAGCAGTGCGCTGTCCCCAGGCCGCGCGCCTTCGATGACCTTGACGTCCATGACCGTCTCCGCGTTCGACTCGATCGCGGAGCAGGCTGGCGAAGCTCGCTTCAGCCCGGAATCATCGTTTTAGATGATTGACTTCGTCTCGCAGCCGTAAGCTGCTGAATCGTCTATATATTTCTTACGATAAAATGCCCCAACGGACGGCCCGCGCGGTGGCCTGGGCGCGGGTGACGACGTCGAGCTTGCGGCACAAATTGGCGATGTGACTTTGGACGGTCGGTAGCGAGACTTCGAGGATATCGGCGATATCCTGCAACGTCTTGCCTTCAGCAGTCCATTTCAAGACTTCGATTTCGCGCGGTGTCAAAGGCCGTTGCTGGCGGGGATGGATCGGCCGCACGCCCATGAGCTCGCGGATGCGGTCGTGCGCATAGATGGAGATCAACAAGAGGGCCGGCCGATCTTCCTGAGCGAGTTCGAAACGGTCGCCGGCAAAGACCACCGTTGCAAGGTCACCCTTGACCGTTTGAATCGGAACGTTGAAGCCCACCCGCAAATGGAACTCGCCAGCTTCGTTCATGATGCCGGCAGCTTTTTTCTCCGTCTCGCCGTTCACTGGCACTTCATGCCAGGCAAAAGGCTTGTCGGTCTTGCGCAGCCGTTTGATGACTGGATCGTCGCCGAAATAGCGGCGCTCCAGATATCGTTCGTGCCAGCCGACTGGCCAGCGTTCGGCGTAGCAATATTCGGCGAAATTGCGATTAGCGCGTGGGATGCTCGCGATGGCGCAAGCCTTGGCTAAACCGAATTGCTCCCCGACCCCCGCCAGGACCGTCATCAACTCTTTCGGATTTGTGACGAGACGGAGTCGTTGAATGGTATCGAAGGTATAAGCCGTGCGATCCATCGCCGAGTTTCCGCCCCCTACCCGGACTGCGCGAACATTCTGCGCATCATCATTTTTTATAGCAACACCTGTTTTAGTAATGACTGCGGAAATTCGGATTCCCACAATTTCTCAGCAGCTTAGAGATAAAACGCGGGCCGCGCTCGCGCTAGAGGTACTTTCGCAGATCGGCGGCGGCGTCTTTCGGCGGGCGTTTGAGATTGAATGGAGCGACGAAGTGGCCGCTCTTGTCCATCAGATAGACGACGGCGCTGTGGTCCATGCTGTAGTCGCCGTTCTCCAGCGGGTGTTTCTTGGCATAGACCCGGTATTCCTTCTCCACCGCTGTGATTTCCTTTTCGTCGCCGGTGGCCCCACGCAAATGCGGATCGAAATAGGCCAGATAGTCCTTGATGATCGCCGGCGTATCGCGCTCGGGATCGACGGTGATGAATAGGCCGGTAACGCGGTCGGCATCCTTGCCCATCGCATGCAGCACTTGCGACATTTCGAACAGCGTGGTCGGACAGACGTCGGGGCAATGGGTATAGCCAAAGAACACCAGAACGGGCTTGCCCTTCAAATCGGCGTCAGTGAACGGTTTGCCATTCTGATCAATCAGCTTGAATGGGCCACCGATGGCCGCTGCCCCCGGCACGCGGCCTCCGCTGAATTGACCGGTCGCATAAAGGATGACGCTGAGAAAGACGACGAGGCCCGCCACAAAGGCGCTCACGACCAAAAGTACATGGGATGCGCGTGTGGTCACCGACCCTCCGCCAATAACGTTAGAAGCACGATACCCAGCCGGTGCGCACGGTCTCAAAGAATAGGGCGGTGCCGTAGTGAACCCACAGTGCCAGCGCTGATGCCAACAGCAAGGCAACGATCAGAACCAGCGCCAGCAGCGGACGCGACAGGCTGGCCATGGCGGATATCATCGACGACATCGGCATCCTCAACGCCAAGCACGGCGTTCCCTTTATCAAATAGGTCCGAACGGCGAGAGCGGCAATATCGTCCGGTCTGAACCGCCGACATGGCTTGGCCGCTCTCTTTCAATTTGACCGGCCCGTGCGGCAAATTCGCTCTGGACAACCAGACGATATCGCGGCGACGCGGGAACCGGCTTTGCGCGGAAAAATCCAAAAACAAATAAAAAGCACGTGAAAACAGTATGTTAGAAACCGCTCGCGGGCTTGTGGAAATTAACCATAACCCAGCAACAAGGTCTCTCGGTGGAACGCCCAATTTGGGATATGGCTTTGAATTATGTGGATAATTTCGTGCCGACGGGATTCTGGAACGGAATCGCCCGCTCCGTTGACTCGCGAGGCCAAAGTCGGGCTGAATGAAAGGTAACCTTTCATTAATTCGCGGGGGTAACGACGAATGCGTTGCGCAATAGCTTTCGCTCTTGCGATTTCGGTATCGGCGATCGGTGGAAGCGCCTTCGCTGAAGACGCCAAGGCACCCAACCCGGCACTGACGCAGACCAAGTGCGACAATCCAAACGCGCTCGGCGTCGCGCGCATCGTGCAGATCGATACCACCGGCGGACCCGGCTTCGGCTTTGAGCATTTCAAGGCCTACGACTTCCTGCGCGACCACGAGGTGGTGCTGACCTTCGACGACGGTCCGTGGCCCTGGAACACCGAGCACGTACTCAAAGCACTGGCCGACCAGTGCACCAAGGCGATGTTCTTCCCGATCGGCAAGCACGCCGGCTGGCACCCCGAAATTCTCAAGAAGGTGGTGGCCGCCGGCATGACCGTCGGCTCGCACACCTGGTCGCACAAGGACCTGTCGACGCTGCCGGTGGAAGAAGCGAAGGCAGAGATCGAGAAAGGCATCGCGGCGGTGAGCATCGCCGATGGCGACAAGCCGATCGCGCCGTTCTTCCGCTTCCCGGCGCTCAGGCACCCGCCGGAGCTCTTGAAATACATGGCCGAACGCAATGTCGGCATCTTCTCCACCGACATCGACTCCTTCGATTTCAAGATCCACCGGCCCGCTCAGCTCATCAAGGCGGTGATGCATAAGCTGGAGAAGCGCGGCAAGGGCATCGTGCTGATGCACGACTTCCAGCGCGGGACCGCCGAGGCGCTGCCCGAGCTGCTCAAGCAGATGAAAGAGAAGGGCTTCAAGATCGTGCAGGTGGTCGGCAAGACCCCGCTGCAGCCCGAGAAGCAGTATGTCGCTGAAGTTGCCAAGGAAATCGGCGGCGGCATCGAAGACGCCCGGCCGATGTCCTCGGTAATCAAGACCATCAGCGGCAACTGAAGCCGACAACGACGTTTCAACAGTCGGCCGCGCGACCTGCTCGCGCGGCCGTTTCTTTTTGCATCGCACGGAGATGACGCCGCGCGCGACCGCCTTCCCTCCCCCCACTATTTTATTTGACTGTAACGAGCCCCAAGAACAATCATTGGTTGCGCATTGAGGCGCCTTGCAACGACATTGGGGGAACAGCCATGACGGCCGTAACGGTTAAGACCTATGCGAGTCCGACCTGCATTCTGCTGGCCTTCGACTGGGCGGATGGCGCGCAACACTCAAACTTCCTTGGCTTCGCGATCCGCCGCACACCCGGTTACGGCAAGGACAAGCAGCCGCAATTCCTGTTCAACAAATTGGATTTTGTGCCGATCGCCGAGACCGCCAAGCCCAAGCCCAGCAATCAGGCCCCGATCCAGAAATTCAATTGGTGGGACAGCGGATTCAACACCGAGGATCGCGGCAAGGACTTCAAATACGAGATCGTGCCGGTGCTCGGAACCGGGCCGAACGATCTGCAATTGCAAATGGCGGCGGCGGGTTCGGTCACGATAACACTACCGACGGTCCTCGATGGCAAGATCGCCACCTATTTCAACCGGGCCGTGGTGAGCGCGCAGAGTTTCCTGCGTCTGAAGTCTGCGCCGCTCAAGAAGCAGATGGAGTGGCTCGCCAACGGGCTGCAAGACGCCGTTCCCGAGGTGCTGCAAGAAAGCGACGCCTTCGACTGCGCGATCTATCACCTCAGCGACGGCTTATGGATCCTGCCGAGCTTCAAAGACTTCAGCGGCCGCGGTTCCTTGACCTATTTCGACAAAGGCAAGGACACCAAATCGGAGGCGGGCGCGGCCTATCTCGGCGGCAAGAAGAACATTTCGAAGCATAAGCGCGATGCGATCAGCAAGCTCATGCACGACAAGTTCATCGTCTCCTACAAGAACGGGGTTGAAGCCGGCGTGCTGATGGGCTCGACCAATTTCACCCCGGAAGCGCAAACGGTGCAGGCCAATCTGCTGCACATCCTGCATTCGCCGCAGCTCGGCAAGCTGTACGCCCAGCGCGCGCAGTTGCTCGCCGCCAACAAAGCAACCAAGGACATCGCCAAGCTCACCGGCTGGCACGACGTCACCGATATTCCGGGCACCCGTGTCCGCGTCTTCTTCACGCCCGAGCCGGGCAAGCAACGCGCATTCCTCGATACCGTGACCGAAGCCGTCAAGGGCGCAAAATCGTCCGTTCTGTTCTGCATGTTCACCGCGTCGGACGAGGATTTGATGAATGCGATCTTCGCCAAGGGCGACTCGAAAGATCATCTCATCTA
>JAKAMD010000397.1 GCA_021823875.1 Pseudomonadota bacterium
CCGATCTGAATCCCCGCTTGGAAGCTAAGTTAATGCCGTGAGCAAAGCCTTTAATTGAATGTCCATTCAAATCGATATCGCAGGACAATAAAGTAGATTAAGATTGTCACTGTTTTCGTTAAGGACTTCCTAATAGATACAGCCCCGTTGATTTGTTTGAATCGAGTTCTACACCTGGTAGCCGTCATTAAGTTTATTTTGCTGATTTGTACGTAATTCTGCTCCCCGGATTTCTCCATTGTTCCGGATTCGGAGGCCTTCTCCGCTCGGGACGGGCCAGATGTGATGCCAGATACAAGACCGCAAATTGCCGACTTGGTTGAGAAGCTGAGCGTCAAATCAGACGCTCAGAACTTGGCGATCCTTCAGCGTTTGACCAAGCTTTTTCTCGAAAGATGCGATGTGTTCAGCGAAGAGCACGTTGCCGTCTTCGACGATATTATCTGTGCTCTCATTGAACGCGCGCCAACCGAAGCTTTGACCGAATTAGGCGGCCAATTGGCCTCGCTCGACAATGCGCCGACCAACGTCGTCGCTCATCTCGCACAACATGATGATATCGCCGTGGCCGGGCGCGTTCTCGAAAAGTCGACCCGGCTTACCGACGATACCCTCGCCGAAGTCGCCAAGACAAAAAGTGAAAGGCACCGGGCCGCCATCGCTGCACGCAAGCTGCTCAGCGAAAAGGTCACTGATGCGCTCGTTCAGCACGGACATACTGCGGTGGCGCACAAAATGTCCGCCAATCCGCAGGCCCAATTCTCCGAGATTGGCTTTGTCAAACTGATCAACCATGCCAAGACCGACAAAGACCTGGCCGAGGCACTGGCCGCCCGAACGGATATCCCGCCTGAACTGCAGCCTTTCCTCAAGCTGGCGCTCGCTTCGTAAGCGGCTACCCCAAGAAAAATGGAAATTACCGGAATCGTCGCCGGTAAGCGGGTATTTTGGGAAAAGCCTCTGGCACCGACCGCCGCAAACGCAGAACACATATTGGAAACGGCGATCCGCTCGGCGGCCGCCAGCCCATGACGTCTCAGGTCACGATCGCTGGACGCAGTCGAATTTTGGCCGCGATTGCGCTAAACCAAGCCACCATGGCGAACCAAAAGGAACAGGTCGCGCTGTCCTCGATCGCCGCCTCGGCCGGTCTGACGATCGCCAAGGCGCTGGTCGGCTTTGCGA
This sequence comes from Pseudomonadota bacterium, assembly GCA_021823875.1. Taxonomy (GTDB): domain Bacteria; phylum Pseudomonadota; class Alphaproteobacteria; order Rhizobiales; family Xanthobacteraceae; genus Pseudolabrys. Next base: position 1,186 of record JAKAMD010000397.1, read on the forward strand.
CCGGCTCGCTGGCGATCCTGTCGGAAGCCGGCCACTCGTTGATCGATTTCGGCGCTACGGTAATGACCTATGTCGCGGTGCGCGTGTCCGGCAGGCCGGCCGACGAGCAGCACCACTATGGCCACGGCAAGATCGAAAGCATCTCGGCGCTCGCGGAAACCGCGCTGCTGTTCCTGCTGTCGGGCATCGTGATCTGGGAGGCGGGAAGACGCCTGCTCGCCCATAGCGGACATGCCGTCGAGGCGACCGCCTGGGCCTTCGGCGTCATCCTGGTGTCGATCGCGGTTGATTATTTCCGCTCGCGCGCGCTTTCGCGGACCGCCCATGAGACATCGAGCCATGCGCTCGAAGCCGATGCCCTGCACTTTTCCTCCGACCTCTGGGCCTCGCTCGCGGTGCTGATTGGCCTCGTCGGCGTGCGGCTCGGCTATTGGTGGGCCGACTCGGCTGCCGCCCTGGCGGTGGCGGTCCTGGTGTGCGTTGCCGGCTGGCGGCTCGGCCGCCGCACCATCGACACGCTGATCGACGTGGCGCCGGAAGGCGCTACCCGCACGATCACCGCCATTGCCGCCAAGGTCCCGGGTGTCGTCAAGGTCGACCAGGTGCGCGCACGCGCGGTCGGCGAGACGACCTTCATTGATCTGGGGGTCGCAGTGAGCCGTACTTTGCCGCTCGACCGGGTGAACGCGATCAAGGACGAGGTCGCCGCCGCCATACGGCAGCAGATGCCAGGTGCGGAACCGACGGTCACCACCGATCCGGTCAAGCTCGACAACGAGACCGTGCTCGACCGCGTGATGGTGATCGCGCGCAACCGGGCGCTCGCCGTACATCATGTGACAGTGCACGAGCTCAAAGACCGGCTGGCGGTCTCGCTCGATCTGGAAGTGGATGGAAAATTGTCGTTGGGCGCCGCGCACGAACAGGCCGACAGCTTGGAGCGCGCCGTTGCAGCCGAGCTCGGCCACGGGGTCGAGGTCGAGACCCATATCGAGCCGCTGCAGCCGCAACATGCGGTCGGGCGCGAGGCGCCGCCGGAGCGGGTGCAGGCTGTGCAAATCGCCTTGGCGGAGCTCGCCGCGGAAGGTGGTACGCTACGCAACATTCATGACGTGCGCGTGCGCGAAACGGACGAAGGCGAAATCGTCAACTTCCATTGCCACGTCGATCCGACCTTGAGCGTGCAAGCGGTGCACGAGAAGGTCGACCTGCTCGAACGTGCACTGCGCGTGCGCGCCCCCGCGATCAAGCGCGTGATCGGCCACGCCGAGCCGATGCGCCAGTAACTGTCATTCCGGGGCGCGCGCGAAGCGCGTGAACCCGGAATCCAGAAACTAGCAACCCCGCATATATTTGGATTCCGGATCGCCGCCTTTGGCGGCGTCCGGAATGACATGACAGGTTACGGCATAAGCACTGCCGCCCCTTGCAGGCGGCCATCGCGCAAATCGGACAGCGCTTCGTTGGCCTGCGCCAGTGGATAACGCGTCACCTCGCATTGCACGCCGGCCTTGGGCGCAACACTGAGGAATTCGTGCGCATCCTCGCGTGTCAGATTGGCGACCGACAGTACGTGCCGCTCCTCCCACAGCAATGCATAAGGGAAGCTCGGGATATCCGACATATGGATGCCGCCGCAGACCACGCGCCCGCCCTTCTTCACCGCGCGCAATGCCGCCGGCACCAATGCCCCGACTGGAGCGAAGATGATCGCGGCATCGAGCCGCTCGGGCGGCATCTCCTCGGAGCCGCCGGCCCAAACCGCGCCGAGCGAGCGGGCGAAAGCCTGCGCCGCGGTGTCGCCCTTGCGGGTGAAGGCAAACACGCGTCGCCCCTGCCATTTGGCGACCTGCGCCAAAATGTGGGCGGCGGCGCCGAAGCCATAGATACCGAGCGCCTTGCCCTCGCCCGCCATGCGATAGCTGCGCCAGCCGATCAAGCCGGCGCACAGCCAGGGCGCGATCTCGGCGGCGGCGTGTTCCTCACCAAGCGGGAAACAATAGCGCGCATCGGCCACCGTATGGGTGGCAAAGCCGCCGTCGCGCGTATAGCCGGTAAACACCGGTGCATCGCACAGGTTTTCTCGGCCTGAATTGCAGTAAGGGCAGACGCCGCAGGTCGCCCCCAGCCACGGCACGCCGACCCTCTCGCCGATCGCAAATCCACCGACGCCCGCACCGATCGCCGCCACCCGACCGACGATCTCATGCCCCGGCACGATCGGCAGATTCGGATGTTCCAATTCACCGTCGACCACATGCAGGTCGGTACGGCACACCCCGCAAGCCGCCACCTCGACCAGCAGGTCCCCGGCGGCAGGCGTCGGCACCGGCCGCTCGCGCATCACGAGCGGC
>JAKAMD010000398.1 GCA_021823875.1 Pseudomonadota bacterium
CGCGCAGACCCGGTTGCGGCCTTCGTTCTTGGCGCGGTAAAGCGCGACATCCGCGCGCTCCATCAGCTCCTCAAGATCGGAGACCGGGGCCAGCGCTTCCGCAACGCCGATGCTGACCGTGGCGCCGATGGGATGGTCGGCAATGACGACGCCGGCCAACTGGAAGAAGGCGCGGGTGCGTTCGGCAATGCGCACCGCGGTCGCCAGATCGGCCGGCACGATGGCGACGAACTCCTCGCCGCCGAAACGCGCGACAATGTCATTGGCGCGCATGCTGGTGCGGATAACGTGCGCGAAGGCCCGCAGCACCTCGTCGCCGATGGCATGGCCGAAGCGGTCATTGATCGATTTGAAGTGGTCGAGATCGAACATCAGGATCGATACCCGTTGGCGCTTGCGCGCCATGCGGGCGCAGAGACCGAGGGCGCCCTCCTGGAAGGCGCGCCGGTTCAATAGACCGGTCAGATGATCGGAATTGGCGGCGGTGCGATAGACGAGGACGTCGTGATCCTTGACCATCAGCAGCATGATGAAGGCGGTGCCGACGGCATAGATCATGCTCTCCAGCATGAAGACCGTCAGCCAGCCGCCGACGAACACGTCCGGCAGCATGGCGCGCAAGGCGAGCGGCAGCAGGAATATGCCGGCATGCAGGCACGGCACAACGACGGCCGCCGTCTTCGAATAAAGCGTGCGACGCCGCTCGCGGCCGAGTTCGAAGGCGATGGCGAAGGTGTAACCGGTCACCACAATCGTGCCGAGGACGATGCGTCCCATCTCAAACGGGGTCAATGCCAGCACTTCGGACGCGCCCACCCAGATGACGGCGCCGGCAAAGGCCGCCGTGATCGACAGCGGCCGGCCGTGGAAGATCCGCACGCCGTTCCAGATCATCCCGCAGGCGATGAAGATGAAGGCGCCGGGTATCACCGGCGGAATCCGGAACAATTGGGTCGGCGCGCTCCATAAAGCCATCGAGGAGGCGCCGATCAAATAGGCGGACCCCCACCAGGCGAACGCGCGGACATCACGCTGCTGCAGCCAGGCCACGATCAGGAAGATGCCGAGCATGGCGACAAGGCACATTGCCGCGAACGACAATGTCGGCAGGTCCAACTGGGAGCTGATACCGTTGTCGACCAACATTCGCACTCGACCTTCAATCGCCCGGACGCCGCCTGCGCGTCACGGCCGATAAACAGGCTACCCCTGGGAAATGGGGAAAATGTTTCCCCCTTCGGTCGAGTGCGAGACAAGATTTGCGACAATTGCATTAAATTCTGGACGGTTCGGACGATGACCGAACGTTCAGGCGCGGGCGCGACGCCAGCTGCGGCGCTCGTGGACGCTCGTGCTGGGCTGCAAGGGAACCTCTTCACCAGCCACCACCGGTTCGGCAGCCTCCACCCGGTTGCGGCCATTGGCCTTGGCGCGATAGAGCGCGTGGTCGGCGCGGGCCAGCAATTCGCTGATCGGGGTCTGCGGATCACAGCCCAATGTAACGCCGATGCTGACGCTTGGGCGCAGGTCGTCGGTTCCATGCGCGGCAGCGTCTTTCATGAACTTGCGGCGAACCCGGTCGGCGATCGCGACCGCCTCGCCCATGTCGCCAACCGGCAGCATGGCGGTAAACTCCTCGCCGCCAATACGCGCGAACAAGACGCCCTCACCGAGTGTCTTGGTGGCGGTGGCGGCAAAGGTCTGCAGCACCATGTCGCCGGTGGCGTGACCGAACTGGTCATTGACCGCCTTGAAGCGATCGAGATCGAACAGGAACACCGCCAGCGGCTCCTTGTCGCCCTTCTGCTGCAGCAGCAGCCGGCTGGCGCCGTCCAGAAAAGCGCGGCGGTTTGGCACGCCGCTCAAGGGATCGATGGTGGCGGCGATCTTGTGTTTCAGCTCGGAGCGCTCCTTGGTCATGTTGAGCAGCAGGAACGCCAAGACCACCGTGAATAACAAAGTGCCGAAGGCGAGCAGCGCAAACGATATCCCGCTCATCAGCGTCTCGCCCTGCAGGATCGGCGACAACAGCGTTGCGGGAATGCGCGCGAGCTGCGCGGCGGCGGAGGCGTAGAGCACGCAGACGGTCGGCCAGCGCGACATCAACGGCTCGCCGCGTCCGCGCCAGAATTCGTCGGCCGTCGCCGCGGCCAGTATCGCCAATAGGGTTGAGGCCAGCACCACGCGCAAATTGATGTCGGCGGCGAAGGCGGGCACTTCACATGCGATCACCCAGAGACCGGCCGCCGCACCGATTAGGCCCGGCCGCACCGGCCGGCGGTCGAACAGGCGTGCGCCGGCCCAGACCAAGCCGCTGCCGAGCAGCACCAGCGCATTGGCGAGATTGACCGAGAGCCAATCGGGGGCGGCGCCTTGGGTGGTCAGCAGCGCCAGCCCGATCGCGCAGATGATATAGGCGGCACCCCACATCATCGGCGCCCGCACGGTACGGTTCTGCAGGCCGGCAAAAACCAACAACGCACCGAGCAGCGCCGTCACGAAGACGGTGACAACCGACAATGTCTGAATGTCGAGCTGCATTGCGCGCGCTGTCTATCCCAGGCCTGCATCAGGCTAGACCGCGCTTGGTTTGGTCCGGGTTACCACGGCACGGCATCGTTCAATATTGTTGCCGACCCGTAAATGAATGCCGCATAATTTAGGCATCAAATAAAAAAGGCGCTCGCAATGAGCGCCTTTTTCGTAGTTGCAACCTGTCGTGCGCTTAGCGCTTGGAGAACTGGAACGAACGACGGGCTTTCGCGCGGCCGTATTTCTTGCGCTCGACCACGCGCGAGTCGCGGGTCAGGAAGCCAGCGCGCTTGAGCGTGCCGCGCAGCTCCGGCTCGAAATAGGTCAGCGCCTTGGCCAACCCATGACGCACCGCGCCGGCCTGGCCGGACAGACCGCCACCGGACACGGTGCAGATCACGTCGTATTGGCCATTGCGGTTGGTGGCGACCAGCGGCTGCTGGATCAGCATGCGCAGCACCGGCCGCGCGAAGAAGACCTCGATCTCCTTGGTGTTGACCAGGATCTTGCCCGCACCAGGCTTGATCCAGACGCGGGCAACCGCGTTCTTGCGCTTGCCGGTCGCATAGGCGCGGCCCTGGGCGTCAACCTTCTTCTCGTAGGTCGGCGCTTCGGCCGCCGCCGGCTTGAGGCTCGCCAAGCCTTCCAACGACTGTACGGTCTCGGACACGGTCAGGCACTCCTCACGTTCTTGCGATTCATGACGGCGACGTCGAGCTTCTCGGGCTTCTGCGCCTCATGCGGATGCTCGGCGCCGGGATAGACGCGCAGATTGCCGAGCTGCACGCGGCCGAGCGGCCCGCGCGGCAGCATGCGCTCCACCGCCTTCTCGACGATGCGCTCGGGGAAGCGGCCTTCGAAGATCGACTTGGCCGTGCGTTCCTTGATGCCACCGATAAAGCCGGTGTGGTGATAGTAGACTTTCTGCTCGCGCTTGCGGCCGGTGAACACGGCCTTGGCGGCATTGATGACGATGACGTTGTCGCCGTCGTCG
>JAKAMD010000399.1 GCA_021823875.1 Pseudomonadota bacterium
ACGACGAGAATGGCAAGGCCGATGGCGGCTTCCGCCGCGGCGACCGTCAGCACGAACAGCGCATAGACCTGACCGACGATGTCGCCGAGATGGGTCGAGAAAGCGACGAGGTTGATGTTGACCGCGAGCAGGATCAATTCGATCGACATCAGGATGATGATGACGTTCTTGCGGTTCAGGAAGATGCCGAAGATCCCGAGCGTGAACAGGATCGCGGCGACCGACAGATAATGGCCGAGCCCGATGGTCATGCGCTGCCTCCCAGGCCCTGGCCGGACCGCACCTTGACGATTTCAATGCACATCTCCGGCGGGCGCGAGACCTGCTCGGGGATGCTCTGCCGCTTGATGCGCACCCGGTGGTGCAGTGTCAGCACGATGGCGCCGATCATGGCGACCAACAGGATCATGCCGGCGGCTTCGAAGAAGTAGACGTACTTGGTGTAGAGCACGAGGCCGATCGCCTCGGTATTGGTGACGTTGGCCGGGATCGGCGACGCGATGACGTGCGGGATGCCGGGGCCGATGCTCCAGGCGCCGACCACCAGCAGGAGCTCGGCGAGGAAGATGCCGCCGATCAGCATGCCGATCGGCAGGTATTGCAGCACGCCATGCTTCAGCTCGGCGAAATCGACGTCGAGCATCATCACGACGAACAGGAACAGCACCGCGACCGCGCCGACATAGACCACGATCAGGATCATCGCCAGGAACTCGGCGCCCATCAGCATGAACAGGCCCGACGCATTGACGAAGGCCAGGATCAGATAAAGCACCGAATGCACCGGGTTGCGCGAGGCGATCACCATGAACGCCGAGGCGACGCAGAGGAAGGCGAAGAGATAAAAGAACAGCGCGGCGACGATCATCGGTTAACTCACCTGTAGGGCGCGTCGAGCGCGATGTTGGTGGCGATCTCGCGTTCCCAGCGGTCGCCGTTAGCGAGCAGCTTCTCCTTGTCGTAGAACAGCTCCTCGCGTGTCTCGGCGGCGAATTCGAAATTCGGGCCTTCGACGATGGCATCGACCGGGCAGGCTTCCTGGCACAGCCCGCAATAGATGCACTTCACCATGTCGATGTCGTAGCGGGTCGTTCGCCGTGTGCCGTCGTTGCGGCGCGGGCCGGCCTCGATGGTGATGGCCTGCGCCGGACAGATCGCTTCGCACAGCTTGCAGGCGATGCAGCGCTCTTCGCCGTTCGGATAACGGCGTTGCGCATGCTCACCGCGGAAGCGAGGCGAAATTGGCCCCTTCTCGTGCGGGTAGTTCAGGGTCGCCTTGGGCGTGAAGAAATACTTCATGCCCAGGAAGAACCCGCCCACCAGGTCTATCAGGAACAGGGCCTTTGCTGCGCCGACGAGCCTCATCGCATCCTCACTTCATCGCCGCATAGGCCAGCGGCCAGTATTGCAGGACCCCGGCCACGATCACCACCATCGCCAACGAGATCGGCAGGAACACCTTCCAGCCGAGCCGCATCAATTGGTCGTAGCGGTAACGCGGGACGATGGCCTTGGCCATGGCGAACAGGAAGAACAGGAACAGCGCCTTGATCAGGAACCAGATGATTCCCGGCACCCAGGTGAACGGCGCATAGGGCACCGGCGGCAGCCATCCGCCCATGAAGAAGATCGTGCCCATGGCGCACATGGTGCAGATCGCCGTGTACTCGCCGAGCATGTACATGATGTACGGGGTCGAGCCGTATTCGACCATGAAGCCCGCCAACAGTTCCGATTCCGCCTCGACGATATCGAAGGGCGGCCGGTTGGTTTCCGCCAGCGCCGAGATGAAGAAGATCACGAACATCGGGAACAGCGGCAGCCAGTACCAGTTGAGCAGGCCGTAGGGGCCGTTCTGCGCTTCCACGATCTTCGACAGGTTCAAGGAGCCCGCGCACAAGAGCACGGTGATGATCACGAAGCCGATGGAGACTTCGTAGGACACCATCTGCGCGGCCGAGCGCAGCGCCGACAGGAACGGATATTTCGAGTTCGAGGCCCAGCCCCCCATGATGATGCCGTAGACCATCAGCGAGGAGATCGCGAAAATGTAGAGCACGCCCACATTGATGTCGGCGATCACCCATTTCGCGTTGAGCGGGATCACCGCCCAGGCGGACAGCGCCAGCACGCAGGCGACCAGCGGCCCAATCAGGAAGATGCCTTTGTTGGCGCCGGCCGGAATGACCGGCTCTTTGAAGCAGAACTTCAACAGGTCGGCGAAGGACTGGAACAGGCCCCAGGGTCCGACCACGTTCGGGCCGCGCCTGAGCTGCACCGCCGCCCAGATCTTGCGGTCGGCATAGATGATGTAGGCGACCCCCACCAGCAGCACGACCAGCAGGAACACGGATTCCGCGACGATGATGATCAGCGGCCAGAGATAGGACCAGAAGAATTCGACCAGTGTCATTGCCCCTACTCCGCCGCCGTCTTGGCCGCGCCTTGCGCGAGCGCCGAGCATTCAGCCATCACCGCGGACGCGCGTGCGATCGGATTGGTGAGATAGAAATCGCCGACCGCGCTAACGAAGGCCGCCTTGTCGGGCGAGCCGCCGAGCTTGGCGAGCTTCTCGATATCGCCTGCGGCACCGGGTGCGATCTCATCGATGCGCGCGTAAGCCGGATGCGCGGCGGTGAGCGCCAGGCGCAACTGCCCGAGCGTGTCATAGGGCAGCTTGCAGCCGAGCACGTCGGACAGCGCCCGCAGGATCGCCCAGTCCTCGCGCGCTTCGCCGGGCGGAAACGCCGCACGGTTGGCGAGCTGCACGCGCCCCTCCGTGTTGACGTAGAGCGCGGATTTTTCCGGATAAGCGGCCGCCGGCAGGATGACGTCGGCGCGATGCGCGCCGCGATCGCCATGGGTGCCGATATAGACCACGAAGGGCCCGTTCTTGACCTGGATCTCGTCGGCGCCGAGCAGGAACAGCAGGTCGACGCCGCCGTCGGCCATCTGCGCGGCGGTCTTGCCGCCGGCACCAGGCACGAGGCCGAGGTCGAGCGCCGCCACGCGCGACGCCGCGCCGTGCAGCACCGAGAAGCCGTTCCAGCCGTCCTTGACCGCGCCGTATTCAAGCGCGGTCTTGGCGGCGAGCGCCGCGATGGCGGCGCCATCCGGCCGCGCCAGTGCACCCGCGCCGATCAGGATGAGCGGACGCTCCGCGCCCTTCAGCACTTCGGCGAACTTGCTCTTCGCCAGACCAGCCAGCGTCTCCGGGCCGGCGCCGAGATAGTCATAGGCGTAAGTGAGATCGGCCTTCTCGCCGATCAGCCCGACCGGGAACGGTCCGGCGCGCCAACGCTTGCGGATGCGCGCATTGAGCACCGGCGCTTCGCGCCGCGGGTTGGAGCCGACGATCAACAGCGCATCGGCCTGTTCGATGCCGGCAATGGTGGCATTGAACAGATAACTGGCCCGTCCCCAGGCCGGGTCGATCGCCGCGCCGTCCTGGCGCGCGTCGATATTCGCGCTCCCCAAGCGCGTCAGCAGATCCTTGAGCGCGAACATTTCCTCGGCGCCCGC
>JAKAMD010000400.1 GCA_021823875.1 Pseudomonadota bacterium
AAGAGCTTGGCCGCCACCAGCTTGCCGAAGCCGCCGGGACGCGGGAAGCCCTTGTCGAACACCACGTCATGGCCTGGTTGATCGGGCGCATCGCACGGATAAGTCACCGCGTTCTCGCTGACGAGGCGCTGCCAGGTGATGTTGTTAAGCGACGGCATCAGCGACGTCATCTCGGCAAAAACCTCGCTCGGATGACTGTAGTTCCAGTCCAAGCCGATGCGGCGCGCGATCTCCTGGGTGATCCACCAATCGGGGCGCGCTTCGCCCGGCAGCGGCAGCGCGGCGCGGCCGATCTGCACCTGACGATTGGTGTTGGTGACGGTGCCATCCTTTTCCGGCCAGGCCGAAGCCGGCAAGACCACGTCGGCATAGACCGCGGTCTCGGTCAGGAAGATGTCCTGCACCACCAGATGCTCGAGATGGGCGAGCGCCTCGCGCGCGTGGTTCAGGTCGGGGTCCGACATCGCCGGGTTTTCGCCTAGAATGTACATGCCCTTGATCTGATCCGCGTGGATCGCATCCATGATCTCGACCACGGTGAGACCCTTCTTGGTGTCGAGCTTGGCGCCCCACACCTTTTCGTAATTGCCGCGGATTTCCTCCGCCTCCACCGACTTGTAGTCGGGGAAGAACATCGGGATCAGGCCGGCGTCGGACGCGCCCTGCACGTTGTTCTGGCCGCGCAGCGGATGCAGGCCGGTGCCGGGCCGGCCGATCTGGCCGGTGATCAGCGCCAGCGCGATCAGGCAGCGCGCATTGTCGGTGCCGTGGGTGTGCTGCGACACGCCCATGCCCCAGAAGATGATGGCGCTCTTGGCGCGCGCATAGGTGCGCGCCACTTCGCGCAATGTATCGGCTTCGATGCCGCAGATCGGCGCCATCTCCTCCGGCGTGAAGTCCTTGATGTGCTCGGCGAACGGCGCGAAGCCCTCGACATAGCTCTCGACATATTGCTTGTCGTAGAGGCCCTCGGTGACGATCACGTTCAACATGGCGTTGAGCATGGCGACGTCGGCGCCGTTCTTGAACTGCATCATGCGCCAGGCGTGCCGCTTCAGAGCCTGGCCGCGCGGGTCCATCACGACCAGCTTGGCGCCGCGCTTGGCCGCTTGCTTGAAGAAGGTGGCGGCGACCGGATGGTTTTCGGTCGGGTTGCAGCCGATGGCGATGATGACGTCGGAATTCTTGCACTCGTTGAAGCTGGCCGACACCGCGCCGGAGCCGACACCTTCCATGAGCGCCGCCACCGACGAGGCGTGGCAGAGCCGCGTGCAGTGGTCGACATTGTTGGTGCCGAAACCGGCGCGCACCAGCTTCTGGAACAGATAGGCTTCTTCATTGGTGCACTTGGCGGAGCCGAAGCCGGCCAGCCCCTTCGCGCCCTCGCGGTCGCGGATTGCCTTGAGGCCGCTGGCAGCCTTGTCGAGCGCCTCTTCCCACGTGGCGGGACGGAAATGCGTCCACGGATTGAGCGGGTCGATGCGCTCATGCGGCACCTTCGGCACGCCTTCCTTGCGGATCATCGGCTGGGTCAGGCGCTGCGGATTGTGCACATAGTCGAAGCCGAAGCGGCCCTTCACGCACAGCCGGTTCTCGTTGGACGGGCCGTTCTTGCCGGTGACGTTGATGAGTTTGTTGTCTTTGATGTGATAGGTGAGCTGACAGCCGACGCCGCAATAGGGGCACACGGAGTCCACGGTGCGGTCGGCGTATTCGGTGCGGACATTGTTGTCGTTGACCAGAGTCGCCGGCATCAAGGCGCCGGTCGGGCAGGCCTGCACGCATTCGCCGCAGGCGACGCAGGTGGAAGCGCCCATCGGATCGTCGAAATCGAACACGATCTTTTCGGTATTGCCGCGGCCGGCCATGCCGATGACGTCGTTGACCTGCACCTCGCGGCAAGCGCGGACGCAGAGATTGCACTGGATGCACGCATCGAGATTGACCGCCATGGCCGGATGGCTGCGGTCAGGCGTGGGCGCCGCGCGCTTGCCGAAACGGCTGGTGGCGACGTTCATGCGGTCGGCCCAGGCCCAGAATTTCGACTGCGGATCGTGCGCGACCTCGCGCGCCGGCTGGTCGGTGACCAAAAGCTCGAACACCATCTTGCGCGCGGTCTCGGCGCGGGCGTTCGAGACATTGACCTTCATGCCTTCCGCCGGCGTGCGGATGCAGCTTGCCGCCAAGACACGCTCGCCCTCGATCTCGACCATGCAGGCGCGGCAGTTGCCATCGGCGCGATAGCCGGGCTCGGGCGAATAGCACAGATGCGGAATGTCGACGCCGACGCGCTTGGCGACCTGCCAGATGGTCTCGCCCTCGCGCGCCTCGACTTCGCACCCGTCGAGGAAGAACTTCACCGGCTTGCTTGCGCCATTGCCTTTAGCCATTGCATCGCCCTTTCGCGGTCACCAAGTGCCCAGTGGTTTCTTCAGTTCTTCGGGGAAATATTTCAACACGCACATGAGCGGATTGGACGCGGCCTGGCCAAGCCCGCAGATCGAGGCGTCGCGCATGGCGTTGGAAAGCTCGGTCAAGAGCGCGGCGTCCCAGGGACCGTTCTGCATCAGCTTGACCGCCTTCTCGGTACCGGCGCGGCACGGCGTGCACTGGCCACACGACTCGTCCTCGAAGAACTTCATCAGGTTCAGTGCCACTGCCTTGATGTCGTCCTGGTCGGACAGAATGACAACCGCGTGCGAGCCGACGAAAGCGCCGTGCTTTTCCAGCATGCCGAAGTCGAGCGGGATATCGGCCATCGACGCCGGCAAAATGCCGCCCGAAGCGCCGCCCGGCAGATAGCCCTTGAAGGTTTGGCCGTCGGCCATGCCGCCGCAATATTCGTCGATCAGCTCGCGCATGGTGATGCCGGCGGGCGCCAGCTTGACGCCCGGGTTCTTGACGCGGCCGGACACCGAGAAGCTGCGGAACCCCTTGCGGTCGTGACGGCCCTGCGAGGTCGCCCATTCCACGCCCTTCTCGATAATGTCGCGCACCCAGAACAGCGTCTCGACGTTCTGCTCGAGTGTCGGACGGCCGAACAAACCGACCTGCGCGACATAAGGCGGGCGATGGCGCGGCAGGCCGCGCTTGCCTTCGATCGATTCGATCATCGCCGACTCTTCGCCGCAGATATAGGCGCCGGCGCCGCGGCGCAGATGCAGCTTGGTATGCGGCGACAGGCCGGCCTTCTCGGCTTTGTCGATCTCTTCCGCCAGCATCAGGCGCAATTCGGGATATTCATCGCGCACATAGAGATAAGTCTCGACCGCCTCCACCACCCAGGCGGCGATCAGCATGCCTTCGATGAAGCGGTGCGGATCGCGCTCGAGGTAGAAACGGTCCTTGAAGGTACCGGGCTCGCCCTCATCGCAATTGACGGCGAACATGCGGGGCGCGGGCTCGGTGCGCACCAATTGCCATTTGCGGCCCGTGGGGAAGCCGGCGCCGCCCATGCCGCGCAGGCCGCCGTCGCTGACGATCTTGATCAGCTCTTCGCGCGTGCGCTTGCCGTC
>JAKAMD010000401.1 GCA_021823875.1 Pseudomonadota bacterium
AGCGAGGGGGGCTTAGGCAGCCTCACCCGGCCGGCAGCAAGAGCTCGGCGCGCAAGCCCCCGAGCGGCGCGGCGCCCAGCTTGAGCTCGCCGCCATAGAGTTCGGCCAATTCGGTGACGATCGAAAGCCCCAGCCCGGAGCCCGGCTTGGTCTCGTCCAGCCGCCGCCCCCGCTTGCCCGCCTGCTCGCGCTCGGCCGGCGACAGGCCGCGGCCATCGTCATCGACCGTGATGCGCACAAGGCCCGCCTCGCCCGCCGGGGCGGACTGTTCGCGCGCCACTTCTATCGCGACCTGCGCGACCGCCCATTTGCAGGCATTGTCCACCAAATTGCCGATCATCTCCTCCAGGTCGGGCCGCTCGCCGCGGAAGCGCGCCTCACGGTCGGCATGCACCTCGACGGCAATACCCCGATCATGGTGCAGCTTCTCCATGGTGCGCGCGAGCGCGGTGACCACCGGCTCGACCTCGGTCAGTGAGCCGAGAACGGTCGTGTGCGCGGCTAGCCGCGCCCGCTCGAGATGACGGGTGACCTGGTCGCGCATGATCTCGGCCTGCTCCAAGACCTTGACCGCAAATGGATCAGGCTGGCGCGCCGAGGCTTCATTGACCATCACCGACAGCGGCGTCTTCAACGCGTGCGCCAGATTGCCGACATGGGTGCGCGCGCGCTCGACGATCTCCTTGTTGGATTCGATTAGCGCGTTGGTTTCGCGCGCAAGCGGCGCGATCTCTTCAGGGAACTGGCCGGCCAGTCGTTCGGCGCGGCCGGCGCGGATGGCAGCCAGGCTGTCGGTGATGCGCTTGAGCGGCGCCAGACCGAAACGCACCTGGAACATGGTGGTGAACAGCAGCACCACCGCGAGAATCACGAAAGTAAGCGCCAAGGCCTGGTCGAAAGAGCGCGTCTCGTCGTTGATCTCGGCGGCATCGCCCGCAACCGCGACCAGATAGTGACCCTCGTCGCCGAGATCGATGTTGCGCTCGACCAGCCGCAACCGCTGATCCTCCGGCCCATTGACATAACCCTCGCGCGAACCGTCGGTGCCGGCGGCGACGCCGTAGTCCGCCAGATGCGGCAGGCCGCCGTCCCACAGCGAGCGCGAGGAACGCACGTCGTGCTTGCCGGGATCGAGCCGCGTCACCTGCCAGTACCAGCCGGACAAAGGCAATTCGAACAGCGGCTCGCCTAGCGACTGTGGGAACTTGTCGCCGCTTTCCTCGGGGGCGGCGAGATCGGCAACGATCGTGCGCAGATAGACGCCGAGCCGGCGATCGAAGGCGCGCTCCACCGCATGACGGTAAAGCGAGGACAGCACGATGCCGGTAATGAAAAGGATGACCACCGCCCAGGCCGAGGCGGAGACGAACAGGCGCAGCGCGAGCGAGTTTGCGCGCATCGGGATCTGTCTCATCCGGATCGAATCAAGGCCGCCCGCATCCTAGCGCTGGGCGCACGATCTTGTCCGAACGCCGGTTGCGGGCTCATGCGTCCGTCGTGGCGGGCGGCATCAGCATATAGCCGAGGCCGCGTACGGTCTGGATGATGTCGACCCCGAGCTTTCTGCGGATACGCCCGACAAACACTTCGATGGTATTGGAATCGCGGTCGAAATCCTGATCGTAGAGATGCTCGACCAGCTCGGTGCGCGATACCACGCGCCCCTCATGATGCATCAGGTAGGCAAGCAGGCGATACTCGTGGCTGGTGAGCTTGACCGGATTGCCATCGACCGCAACCCGGCCGGTACGGGTATCGAGCCGCACCGGGCCGCAGGTAAACTCGCTCTTGGCGTGTCCGGTGGACCGGCGCAGCAGCGCCCGCATGCGCGCCAGCACTTCTTCGAGATGGAACGGTTTGGCGACATAATCGTCGGCGCCGGCATCAAAGCCCTGCACCTTGTCGCTCCAGCGATCGCGGGCGGTAAGGATGAGGACGGGCATGGAGCGGCCGCCGCGCCGCCAGGATTCCAGCACGGAAATCCCGTCCATCTTGGGCAGGCCGATGTCGAGGATCACGGCGTCATAGGGCTCGGTTTCGCCGAGGTAATGCCCCTCCTCGCCGTCGAACGCGCGGTCGACGACATAGCCGGCGTCCGACAGCGCGGTGGCGAGCTGGCGATTGAGATCGGGGTCGTCCTCGACGACGAGCAGACGCAAAGGGGAATTCTCCACTCTAGACGCACGGCCGGACGAGGTGGATATCGGTTTGCCGTCCGGCAATGCAAGCCGTCTAGCGTGCGTTGATAAGCTCCCCGTTGGCGGCGTCAATGCTGGTGCGGCTCACCTTGCCATTGCGCGCCAAGAGAGTCAGCACGTAAACGAGGCCGTCGCCGCGGTGGCAGAGGCGGGCCCGCAGCAGTTCGCCCCGCCGGCTATGCCGGCGTGCGGACTTGAGCGCCTCGGACAGGCGGATCGCCCGGTGGCTGGCCACGGCCGCGCGTTGTTCGGCCTTGTTGAGGCAGACCCGTTGCCCCCTGCTGGCGGCAACGGCCGGACTTGCCCCGGCGGCCATCAGCCCGAGGATTATGACGACAGCAAGGAATCGACCGACCTGCATGAGGTCAGTCTCTAAGGGGCTCCGGGTGAACGCTGCCTGAATGCACAAGGCTAACATCCCGTCTCCTCAGCTGTCGAAACCCTCGAACGTGGCAAATTCATCGAGCGGCGCGCGCGGGGAACGCCAAGTATTAATGGGGGCGGTCCGGTCGGCATGCCCCAAGGCCATGCCACAGAAGATAATGTATTCGGGGGGGATATTCAGGAAGGAATAAAGCGTCTTGTGCAGGTGCGTCCAGGCTTCCTGGGCGCAAGCGTCGAGCCCATAGCCGCGGGCGAGCAGCATCACGGTCTGGATATAGCCGCCGAGGTCCGACCATTGCGGTCGCCCCATGCTGCGGTCGATCGAAAAGAACAGCCCGACCGGCGCATCATAGAAAAGATAATTGCGTCCGTATTGCCGGTAGCGGCCGGCGCGGTCCTCGCGCGTGACGCCGATAGATTGATAGAGCATCACGCCGGCCCGCTGCCGCCGGCTTTCGTAAGGCTCCTTCAGCCCCGGTGGATAAATGTCATATTCGCCGCCCTCGAAGCGCGGCAATTCGTCGAAGCGCGAGCGCACGATATCGCGCAGCGCGTCCAGCCTGCTGCCTGCCAGCACATGCACGCGCCACGGCTGCACATTACCGCCGGAGGGCGCACGCGACGCGCGCTCGAGGATGTTGCGGACGGTCTTTTCAGGGATCGGGGTGGGCAGGAACGCCCGGCAGGAATAACGAGAGGCAACGGCGTCGCGCACATCCATGGGCAGGGCTCCGCGGGAATCGCGGAGAGTGTGGCGGGCGGCAGCCGGTTCGCCAAGCGCCTTTCCGGTCGTTTGCGCGCCGCGTTACTTCCTCGCTAAGATTCCCGCCACCTTCTCCAGGCTGCGCCCGCCGAAATAGGCGGTGAGCACGATCATCGCCCACTGCGCCACATCGCCGGACAGTGGATCGGTGGTGCCGAGCCCCAGGACTT
>JAKAMD010000402.1 GCA_021823875.1 Pseudomonadota bacterium
CGATCTTGCCCCAGCCCGATTGAAAGAAAATCCAGCCCATCATGATGCGGCCGACCAGCAGCAAGAAGTCCCGCCACAAGGCAACCAGCCTATCGGCGTAGGAAAGATAACGGTGCGACGATGCGCTTGGCGATTGCGTAAACAAGTGACCCTCTCAATGATCGCAGCCGCGATACCAAAGGCCAGCGGCGGTTCTGTAAGGTCGTAAACGCACCAAAGCGCGCAACCCTGCGCTTTTTATCCAACTTATTTTTCGATGAAGAGGAAGGCAGCGGGTGCGGCAAACCATATAAACGAACCGCTTAAGAAGCGGGCACCTGTGTCATCGCCACAGCCTCTGTGTTCCGCCGGGATACGGCTTGAAACGTGTCCCATTCAGATCTCGACCCGCCATACGTTTATCTGAGCACTGTCGCGCCCGCACTCAGGTGCGAAACGACGGAGTGACCCGTATGGGCCGTCACGATCGCATCCGCCTGCGTGCTGAGGCTGCTCCAAATAAACGCAATCGCGAGGAACAGTCCGACGTAAGCGCCGACCTGAACGAGCTCAATCAAACTGCGCATGTAGCGAGACGAATTGTTCAAGACGCCTTGGGATTGAGACATGGGAAATGCTCCTTCGTCCCAGCAGTCGCCCCAAAGGTATCGCGACGATGGTCGTCGTGCCTGATAGATAAACGTTGAGATCGGCCGGCTCCTGCGCGGTTTATGATCTTTTTATGATTGGAACACGCAACTGCTGCGTTTCGTTATGTCGACCGGCAGCGAGTGGTAACTCGTTGTGGAAGTAAAAACTTATTGGCTTGAACTTGAAAGAATCGAATTACCGGTTCGCGCACATCAAAGAGCAGCCACCAACGGAATCCATCTAATTGTCACGTCCGCAGCCCGATCACGGAATGTAATGGAATTGATTTGGCAGCTTATACGCCCGCTCGGCAAAACCGCCGGCCAGATCGCTCTCTTGATCGCCAGCATTCGCAATGATGGTGTAGCTCTCTCCGCGATCTTGCCGCGCGCCGCGAGGCAGGCGCTCGGGCGCAATGCACATTGCAAAACAAGTCAAAAGCCACGGTGCGTCGAATCCATTGACACGCATCAATGCGACTGCGCGACCAATCGGTATAATTATACCAAAAAGAAAAGGAGTACCGACATGCACTCAGGTGGAGCAAAAAAACTCACAGCACTTGCATTCGTGGCGGTCTTAGCGTCAGCCCTGACGATTGGTCTAACACCTTCCTATGCACAGAAGCACGGTGGCGGTGGCCATGGTGGCGAGAGCACTGGCCACAGTGCCGGCGGTTGCGGCGACAGTGGCGGCGGCGGTTGCAGCGGCGATGAAGGTGGCCATAAGGGCGGCAAGGGCCCGCGCGGCAGCGGCGATATGGGTCACGGCGGTAGCGGCCAATCGCTGCGCGATGTTTTCCACGGTTTGGATGCCGCTTCGGAAACGGAGCATTCCGGCGGCGATGAGCATAGCGGTTCATCGAAGAAAGGCGGCGTCGCCGGCCACGGCAAGCACGGCAGTACGGCGCCAAAGGACCACTAAGTCGTCCGCGAGAATGTGAACTCAATTGTCGCCGAAGATCGGCCGGTTGGCGTTGTTATGCGGCCATCGCGCGGGGGCGGCGCGATTACGGAATGTAATAAAACGGATTTGGCAATTTATATGCCCGCTCGGCATAGCCGCCGGCGAGATCGCTCTCCTGATCGCCAGCATTGACGATGATGGTGTAGCCCTCTTCCGCGATCTTGGCGCGTTCGCCTGATTTATATTGCGCCACCGTCATGTTGTCGTGCCCCTGGCGGAGGACCAGGCCGTCATAGCCCTCGAAACCGGCTTCCTTCAGGTTCTTCTCGGTCGCGGCTTTTTCGTTTTCGTGGCGGCCGGTGATGAAGAACACCGCGGCGTGGTGCTGCTTGGCCGTCTTGAACAGCGCCAGCGTGCCGTCGATCGCCTTCGCGCGTCCTTCCAGCTCCCAGTTGTTGAAGCCGCACGGCTTGCTCATATCGGGCACGCAGGGAATGTTCTGCAAGTAAGCAAAGTCGTCGGCCAGCTCGACCGGCAGGTTCGACAACGAGGTCTCGTCGATGTCGAGCACGATGGCGGGCTTCGCCACATGCGCCGCACGCTCGGCGACATAGGCACGCGCGCCAGCCAGCACTGTGTTGAGGTCACGGTCATAGGCGCCCGAGCAGGCATAGAAATAGAGCTGGTTCTTGAGCTGGCCGAGATTGAGCGGCTGGGTGACGTCGATGGTCTGCGGCGCGTAGGTCTTGCCCTTGCAGGCGTTCGCCAGAGGCTCGGCCCCAGCCGGGAGCGCCGAGAGCGGCAATAGCGCCGCCAGGATCAGGGCAACAGGGGCAAGCGAGCGGGCGGCAAGCAGCGCGGCGCGGACGAAACGGGCCATATGGCGGGCTCCCGGATTGGCACTCAAGGCAGTATAACCGACACGGTTGCGCGCGCTTGACAATAAACCTAGTGGTCGCAGCCCTTTGCGGTACAACCTTGACCCCTCCCCGGACCCCCGTCTAAGACCTTGAGACGGGCTCAGAAAACATGATCATCCTGATCGACAATTACGACAGCTTCACCTTCAACCTGGTCCACTATCTGGGGAGCCTGGGGGCGGAGGTCGTCGTCCATCGCAACGACAAGATCACGCCGGCGGCGGTAATGGCGGCCAATCCCGATGCCATCGTGCTGTCACCCGGCCCCTGCACGCCGAACGAGGCCGGCATCTGCCTCGATCTGATCAAGGCGGCCAGCGCGACCATCCCGATCCTCGGCGTCTGTCTCGGCCATCAGGCGATCGGCCAGGCCTTCGGCGGCAAGGTGATCCGCGCACCGCAGATGATCCACGGCAAGCTGTCGGAAATCAGCCACACCGGCACCGGCGTGTTCCGCGGCATCAACGGCCGCTTCCAGGCCACGCGCTATCACTCGCTCATCGTCGAGCGCAAAAGCCTGCCGCGCGAGCTGATCGTCAATGCCGAGACCGACGATCACCTGATCATGGGGCTCATGCACGAAAAACTGCCGGTGCATGGCGTGCAGTTCCATCCGGAAAGCATCGCCTCCCAGTACGGCCATCTGATGCTGCGCAATTTCCTCGACCTGGCGGCGGCCTGGAACGCGGAAACCGGCCGGCGCATCACGCCGCGCACTGCGGCGGAATAACAAAGGGCAAAAGGGGGAACCGTGGCCGACGATTTCAAGGCGCTTATCGCCAAAGTCGCAACCAGCGCCAGTTTGACACGCGCGGAGGCGGCGACCGCCTTCGACCGTATGATGTCAGGCGACGCCACGCCCTCGCAGATGGGCGCCCTGTTGATGGCGCTGCGCGTGCGCGGCGAGACCGTCGACGAGATCACCGGCGCGGTCACCACCATGCGCGCCAAGATGCTAGGCGTGAAGGCGCCGGCCGACGCGGTCGACATCGTCGGCACCGGCGGCGATGCCTCAGGCTCCTACAACATCTCGACCTGCGCTTCGTTC
>JAKAMD010000403.1 GCA_021823875.1 Pseudomonadota bacterium
CCGGCCGGCGCGCCCACAAGCGATAATCGGCGGCGACGTGGAATAGGTAGCGCACGCCACGCATGGCGTTACGGACGGAGTCGGCATCGCGCAGATCGCCGACCGCATAGTCGAGATCGAGATCGCTCAAATGTTCGCGCGGGCTCGCCGAACGCACCAGCGCGCGCACGGCAAAGCCGCGCTCCACCAGCTTGCGCGCCACCGCCGAACCGACGAAACCGCTGGCGCCGGTCACCAGCACTCTATCGGCTTCGCTCATCGTCGACGCCCTGCCTCGGATTTCGATCATCTCTGACCGACAAATATATCACGTTCCGCGCCGCGCAAGGCACGCGCCCGCCCTGCCGCTTTCGCACGAGGACCTAAGCCGCCCGCAGGATTTCCTGCACCTTGGGCCAGGGGTCCGGCCCTGATACAGCGTGAGCATGTTTCCTCATGTTCGTTGGGCGGGCGCGCCATGGGCCGCCCGTTAGGGGCGCTTACGATAACGAGGCGCAGGGCCGGCGAACAGCGGGAGACGGCCGTTAAATCCGGCACCAACGGCGGATGAGCTGCGAATAAATTTCCGCCGCTTCTTCGATGCGCGAGACCAGGCAGTATTCGTCGGTCTGGTGGGCGAGCGCCAGTTCGCCCGGCCCGATGATCATGGTCGGCGGATCGCCGAGCGCCGGCGTCAATTCCGAAGCGTCGGTGAAATAAGGCGCGGCGCCGATCTCGCCGCCGACCTTGGCGACGTTCTGCGCCACCTCGAACACCTCGCGCACCCAACGATCCTGCGGATCGCTCCAGACGCTCTGCGCATCCATGAGCGTCTTCAGCGCCACCTCCGGCCCGAGATAGCTCGCCAGCTGCTCGCGGATCTGCGCGTGCTGCTGCGCCGGGATGGTGCGGATATCGATGCCGATCCGCGCCCGGTCGGGTACCGAATTGATGTTGAGCCCGCCCTGGATGGTGCCGACATTCAGCGTCGGGGCGCCGAGCACGTCGTGGCGCGCCACATTGAAGTCGAAGCCCTGCAGCGCCGTCACCGCGCGCGCCGCCTTGTAGATGGCGTTGACACCCTTCTCCGGCATCGAGCCGTGCGCGGTGACGCCGGTCGTTTCCGCCTCCAGCCAGAGCGCGCCTTTGTGACCGACCAGCGGGCGGTTGCCGGTCGGCTCTGCCACCACGAAGGCGCCCACCTGGCCGAGCCGGGCCTTGGCCTTTGCCAGCTCCGCCGCGCCGGAACAGCCGGTCTCTTCCCCGGCCGTAATCACCAGCAGCACGCCAGGCATTCCCTTCAGCCGATCCGCGAGCGCCATGCCGGCGACGACAAAGGCGGCAACGCCGCTCTTCATGTCGGAGGAACCGCGGCCATAAAGCTTGCCATCTGCAATCTCGGCGGCAAAGGGATCGACCGACCAGGGCTGCGCGCCGAGCGGCACGGTATCGACGTGACCGGTGAAGCCGAGTGGCGCCCGGTCGGCACTGTCGCCGATGCGCGCGATGAGCTGGGCGCGGCCCTCGCCGAACGGAACCACATCGACGGCAAAGCCCACCCTTTCCAACAAGCCCGCCAGATGCTCGGCGCAGGCGCGCTCGTTGCCCGGTGGATTGATGGTGTTGAAACGGACGAGGTCGCGTGTGAGCTCGGTGGCGGACTGCATCGTTGAACCGAAATAAGAGGCTAACCGAAATGAGCTTCGCGCACCTCTTTGCGGTCCGCAAGCTCCGTGGGCGACCCGCTGGTCGCCACCCGCCCCTTCGACAATACAGAGCCGTAATGCGAGATGGCGAGCGTCTGGTGCACGTTCTGCTCGACCAGCAGCACGGTGATGCCGCGTTCGTTGATCTGGCGGATGATGTTGAAGTTCTCGTTGACCAGGCGCGGAAACCGTCAGGAACTGACGCGGCGTGCGGTTGCGTCGGCCAAAGCCTGCAATGAAGGCCCGGTCCGGAAGGGATCGCGCGTCTGCTCGACATATTGGTGGCAACGGCGAAACAGGTCGTGGGCGTTTTGCCAGAGCCCGTTGCGATAGGTCGCCAGCGCCGTTGCCAGCAACGACAGCAGGTTATTGTCGGCATGTTGGGAAAGGTCGTAAAGCGCCTGCGTGGCCTTGCCGTCGAGAATATAGATTGCCGCCCGGGTCACCGGCGTATGTACGAAATTCAGCTGCAAACCGTCGCCGGTGTCCTGCATGTTCATGATGCATTCGGCGTAGAGAATGATGGCGAGCAGATTGAGGAAATGTCCTTCAACATCGAAGACCGTGCTTGTCTTCAGTTCGTTGTAGGTGGCGACTGCCGAGACCACGTCGCCAGCGGACAGTTGCGCGACCGAAAGCGCGAACTGTCCTTCCAGCAATACGGGATTGAGCGAAACCGCACGGGTGGCATCGGCCAGCGCTTCCGAAAAGCGGCTATTCATGCGGTGCGCGAGGCTGCGATAGGCCAGATGCACGGCATGATCCGAAGTGCCTTTGATCACTTGCGTCAATACCGAAATGGCTTTCTTGCTCTGGCCTTGCCAAAGCGCGTCGCCGGCCTGGTGCAGCATGACGACACTGTCGTTTTGCGTGAGCTTGGGCGCGGAGAAGGGCCACATCGCCAGAAGCCTCCATATGAAGGGCGGCACGGTATCACGGCTTTCGGCCCGCGGCATCAGCAGGCGGGGCGACACGCGGAGTACAAGCTCGGCAGTTCAGATGAACCGCCGGAATAACAAACCGGCCGACAAATCTCGGCAGGAGCGACATTCGTGAGCCGGTCCGGTCGAACGCGATAGCCACGTATTGCGTGCGGTCACCCGGTGTTGTTTTATTTCTTCGGATGAAATGTTCGGCACGGCAATGGCCAAGCTCCACGAGGATCCAGCTCTGATCGAAGCCATTCGAGTGCTGGCGATCGAGGAATCGCCGCTTTGGGAGGTCTCCCAGGAGGTCGCTTCGCATTCGCCCGGCCTTGGCGAACCTGACCGGCATGCAGCCGCTGTGCAGGCGGTATCACAGTTGCTGAGCCAGGGGCTCATCGAACTCGTCTGGACGCGGTGGACGGCGACGGATGCCGTGTGGCGGGTCGCCTCCGCCGATGAAATCGAAGCAATTCTGAATAGCCCGCAATACTGGCATGAGGCCACGCGTTATGAAGACCATGTCGAGATCCATGCAGCCGGTGCCATCCCTTCATCCCCGGTTGCTCGTTGACATGGCGGCCATCGCAAGACAATGGTCGCGACAGACTGAGCAGAACGGGCGTTCGCAATGAATTCCGATCAAGCCATCTGCTGCGTCTGCAACCGGCCGGCACCGCTGGCCGAGATGTTCTGTCTGGGGCTTTATCCGCCCGGCGAAGAAATTGGTGAGCGCAGTCAGATGCTGTACTGCCACGGCGAGTGCTTCGACCGGGTCTTGCATCCCGCCATCCCGCGCCACCCCGATCTCCTCGACGACTGAAAATGGCAGGCATTCCTTACGAGCAACTGCCGGGGCTCGAGCATATCTATCTCGAGGACAGTTATTTGCT
>JAKAMD010000404.1 GCA_021823875.1 Pseudomonadota bacterium
CGGCTACTACAAGGAAACCATCGGCGGGCTCGTCGTCACGGAGATCGACGTCGAGAATATGAAGCGGATCATCAACGGCGTCGACCAGATCGCCGCGATCCGCGCTGCCATCGGCATGTAAAGGGGAACGCCGCATGAAAAAGCTGACGCTCGCGCATACGTATAAGGTGGACGGAGAAACCCTGACCGAGGTCGCCGTCATGGACCCCACGGCGCGCCACATCGAGGCCCTCCAGAACGCGCCCAAAAAAGGGACAGGCATTCTGCACCTGGTGGCCGATCTGACCTGCCAGGCACCGGACACGATCCGCGCCCTTCAGGCGGATGACTACCTGATGCTGCAGGACGCGGTGATGGCTTTTTTTCCCAAGGGGCTCCTGACGTCCGAGGAGTGATGGCCAACATCGCCGCAGCGTTCTACTGGCCGCCGTCGGTCATGCGCGACATGTCCCTTGAGGAGCTGATGAGCTGGCATGAACGTGCCGTGGAAACGCTCAAGCACAGGAGTTGCCCGTGGCTGAAATGAGGCTCGCACTTCTTTTCACCCTCGTGGACAAGCTCTCCCAGCCCCTGAAGGGACTGGAGGGCAAGCTGGCCGGATTTGCCAAGAAGGCGGAAGCCCTGGTCAAGTCGATGGGCTACGGCGACACCATCTTCTTCGGCCCGGAAGCCGAGTTCTTCGTGTTCGACGACGTCAAGTACAAGGCCGATCCCTACAACACCGGCTTCAAGGTCGACTCGATCGAACTGCCGACCAACTCCGACACCGATTACGAAGGCGGCAATCTCGGCCACCGCATCGGCATCAAGAAGGGCTACTTCCCGGTGCCGCCGCAGGACTCGGCGCAGGACATGCGCTCGGAAATGCTCGGCGCCATGGCGCGCATGGGCTGCGTGGTCGAGAAGCACCACCACGAAGTGGCGTCCGCCCAGCACGAGCTCGGCCTGAAATTCGCGCCGCTGACCACCATGGCTGACCGCCTGATCATCTACAAGTACTGCATCCACAACGTCGCCCACAGCTACGGCAAGACCGCGACCTTCATGCCGAAGCCGGTCTATGGCGACAACGGCTCGGGCATGCATGTCCACCAGTCGATCTGGAAGGACGGCAAGCCGGTGTTCGCCGGCAACAAGTATGCCGACCTGTCGGAGACCTGCCTGCACTACATCGGCGGCATCATCAAGCACGCCAAGGCGATCAACGCCTTCACCAACCCGACCACCAACTCCTACAAGCGTCTGGTGCCGGGCTTCGAGGCCCCGGTGCTGCTCGCCTATTCGGCGCGCAACCGTTCGGCGTCCTGCCGCATCCCCTACACCAGCAACCCGAAGGCCAAGCGCGTCGAAGTCCGCTTCCCTGACCCGATGGCGAACCCCTACCTCGCCTTCGCGGCCATGACGATGGCCGGCCTCGACGGCGTCAAGAACAAGCTCGATCCGGGCTCGGCGATCGACAAGGACCTCTACGATCTGCCGCCGGCCGAGCTGAAGCAGATCCCGACGGTGTGCGGCTCGCTGCGGCAGGCCCTCAGCGAACTCGACGCCGACCGCGCCTTCCTCAAGGCCGGCGGGGTGTTCGATGACGACTTCATCGACAGCTACATCGACCTCAAGATGACGGAAGTGATCCGCTTCGAGCACACCCCGCATCCGATCGAGTTCGAGATGTACTACTCGGCGTAAGCGTTCCTCCCAGACATCGCACGTTTGCGATGTAACTCATCGGGCGCTCCCTCGGGAGCGCCCTTTTTTGTCGGGTTTTGAGCGACCGGAAGTCCTCCGCATCCCCGGCCGGCTCGCAAACGCGCGAATTACCCCGCCGCCTCGGCCCGCAAGTATGGGTAAGCTTTAAGAATTCCTAATAAAATACCGCTATTCAGATGGGGTCGCTTAGCTATTCGGCGACCATAAGTCCTTTTCGGCCAGCCAGAACGGTACGTAATGGCCATCCAGAACGGTGTAGCGGCGATGGAGCCTCCCACGGCCCTGATCCAAGAGCTTTCCGGCAAGATCGATCACCTCTCCAGTGATCGGCGCGTTTCGGCTCTGCGTCACCTGACCGACCTCTATCTCGTCAGCGGAGAGCAGTTTTCCGTCGATGAGCTTGAGCTGATCGACGACATCTTCGTGCGGCTGGTCGAAACCGTGGAAATTTCCGCGCGCGCCTTGCTGGCCATCCGCATGGGGCCGGTCGCCGACGCACCGCCCAAGCTGCTGCGACTGCTGGCTCGCGACGATGCGATCGATGTCGCTTCGCCCGTTCTCATGCAGGCGCCCAATCTGGATGATGCGATTCTGATCGAATGCGCCATGACCAAGAGTCAGGATCATCTGCTCGCCATCTCGCGGCGCAAAACCCTTTCCGAAGCGGTCACCGACGTGCTGGTCAGGGTCGGCGACCGGGACGTGGTGCTGAGCACCGCGAAGAACGCCGGCGCGCGGCTTTCCATGGGCGGTTTCGGCATTCTCATCAAACGCGCCGATGGCGACGACGTGCTGGTCGACCAGATCGGCCGGCGGGTGGATTTTCCGCCGGCTCTGTTCGACCGGCTGCTCGAAGCGGCGTCGGAGCGCGTGCGCGCCAAGCTCAAGGCCGAGCATCCCCACGCCGTCCACGAAGTCGATCGCGCGGTCTCCGATGTGGCCGATCATCTGCGCGAGGATACGCCGCTCGAACTGCCCGCTCTGACGCCGATTCAGGCCTTCGTCCACTCACTCAACCGCACGGGCCGGTTGAATCCGGCCAAACTGGTGGAATTCGCCAAGGCCGGCCAGATCAACACGCTCGTCGCGGCGCTGGCGCTGATGGCCTACGCACCGGATGATGCGGTCGCGGACATGGTGGACACCCCGGAATTCGAGCCGATGCTTATTCTGTGCAAAGCGATCGGCCTTTCGTGGGAAACGACCTCGACGATTTTCGTCGCGTGCCGGCGCATGCATCCGCTGCGAACCGGCGATCTCGAAAAATGTGCCGCCGCCTATCAGCGGCTGGACCAGAAGGCTGCGCGTAAGATTCTCGATTTCCGCTGCACTACTCCGCGTGACCAGACGCAGAATTAGCGGCGCCCCCATCGTCAGAGGCGCCGTCGCGATTGGGCGCACTCAGATGATCGAGATGAAAATGAACAAAACCGCCAAGGCCGCCGCGACGGCGGCCGCGCTGACCAGCATCTGCCGGCGGCGGCGACGCGGGCCGTAGACGCCGGCGGCCCGCCGCGCGGCGATCAAAGCGGCGTCGAATTCCGCCGCGTTCGAATAGGTGCAGGCAAGCGCGCGGCCAGCCTGATCCGCAATTGCTTCAAGCGCGAATGCGTCCCGGCGCGCGGCGCCCATCGTCGATGAAATCGTCATGCCCGAAGGATAGCGTCGGCATGGTAAACGAGCCGTTACAATGGCGCGCCCGGCTCACGACCGCGTCATGCCGCCATTTCGTAGGCGCGCGCCTCATCCGCCGTATCGCCAGCGCCGGCGTCGGCAACCGCCGGA
>JAKAMD010000036.1 GCA_021823875.1 Pseudomonadota bacterium
TGTCGCGCACGTCGGAAGCCTTCTCGCCGAAGATGGCGCGCAAGAGCTTCTCTTCCGGGGTCATCGGGCTTTCGCCCTTCGGCGTGATCTTGCCGACCAGGATGTCGCCGGCATGCACCTCGGCGCCGATATAGACGATGCCCGCTTCGTCGAGGTTCTTCAGCGCCTCTTCCGACACGTTCGGGATGTCGCGGGTGATTTCTTCGGGGCCGAGCTTGGTGTCACGCGCCATCACCTCGAATTCCTCGATGTGGATGGAGGTGAACACGTCGTCCTTGACGATCCGCTCGGAGAGCAGGATCGAGTCCTCGAAGTTGTAGCCGTTCCACGGCATGAAGGCGACCAGCACGTTACGGCCGAGCGCGAGCTCGCCGAGATCGGTCGACGGACCGTCGGCGATGATGTCGCCCTTCTTCACGCTGTCGCCCACCTTCACCAGCGGACGCTGGTTGATGCAGGTGTTCTGGTTGGAGCGCTGGTACTTCATCAGCCGGTAGATATCGACGCCGGGCTTGGTCGGGTCGGTCTCTTCCGTGGCGCGGATGACGATACGCGTGGCGTCCACCTGATCGACGACGCCGGTGCGGCGGGCGCCGATGGCGGCGCCCGAGTCACGCGCCACCACGCCTTCCATGCCGGTGCCGACATAGGGCGCCTCGGCGCGCACCAGCGGCACGGCCTGACGCTGCATGTTGGAACCCATGAGCGCGCGGTTGGCGTCGTCGTTCTCCAGGAACGGGATGAGCGCGGCAGCAACCGAGACGAGCTGCTTGGGCGACACGTCCATGAAGTCGACCTTATCGCGCGGCACCAGGTGCACGTCGCCGGCCTGGCGGCAGACCACGAGGTCTTCCGTCAGCTTGCCCCTATTGTCGACGGAAGCATTGGCCTGGGCGACGGTGTAGCGGCTCTCTTCCATGGCCGAGAGATAGACCACCTCGTCGGTAACGCGGCCATCCTTCACCTTGCGGTAGGGCGTCTCGACGAAGCCGTACTTGTTCACCCGCGCGTAAGTGGCGAGCGAATTGATCAGGCCGATGTTCGGACCTTCCGGCGTCTCGATCGGGCAGATGCGGCCGTAATGGGTCGGGTGCACGTCGCGCACCTCGAAGCCGGCGCGCTCGCGCGTGAGGCCGCCCGGGCCGAGCGCCGACAGGCGGCGCTTGTGGGTGATCTCCGACAGCGGATTGGTCTGATCCATGAACTGCGAGAGCTGCGAGGAGCCGAAGAATTCGCGCACCGCGGCGGCCGCCGGCTTCGCGTTGATCAGGTCCTGCGGCATGATCGTGTCGATATCGACCGACGACATGCGCTCCTTGATCGCGCGCTCCATGCGCAACAGGCCGATGCGGTACTGGTTCTCCATCAGCTCGCCGACCGAACGCACCCGGCGGTTGCCGAGATTGTCGATGTCGTCGATCTCGCCCTTGCCGTCGCGCAGGTCGACCAGCGTCTTGATGACCGAGAGGATGTCCTCCTTGCGCAGCACCTTCATGGTGTCGGGCGCGTCGAGGTCGAGGCGCATGTTCATCTTCACGCGGCCGACCGCCGACAGGTCATAGCGCTCGGCGTCGAAGAACAGCGACTTGAACATCGCCTCGGCAGTTTCCACCGTCGGCGGCTCGCCCGGGCGCATGACCCGGTAGATGTCGAACAGCGCGTCCTCGCGCGTCATGTTCTTGTCGACGGAGAGCGTGTTGCGGATATAGGCGCCGACATTGACGTGATCGATGTCGAGCAGCGGCAGTTCCTTGTAGCCGGCCTCGATCAGAACCTTGAGGTTCTTCTCGGTGATCTCCTCGCCGGCTTCGGTGTAGATCTCGCCGGTCTTCGGATTGACCAGGTCTTCGGCGAGATAATGGCCGATCAGCTCATCGTCGGTCATACGCAGGGCCTTGAGGCCCTTCTCGGCGAGCTGGCGGGCCTGACGCACGGTCAGTTTCTTGCCGGCCTCAACCACCACCTTGCCGCTGTCGGCGTCGACCAGATCGTTGATTGCCTTGTAGCCCTTCATGCGGTTGGCATCGAAGGGCACGCGCCAGCCGTCCTTGGCGCGCTTGTAATTGATGTGCTTGTAGAAGGTGGAGAGAATCTCCTCCCCGTCCAGCCCGAGCGCGTAGAGCAGCGAGGTCACCGGAATCTTGCGGCGACGGTCGATGCGCGCATAGACGATGTCCTTGGCGTCGAACTCGATGTCGAGCCAGGAACCGCGATAGGGAATGATGCGGGCGGCGAACAACAGCTTGCCCGAGGAATGCGTCTTGCCCTTGTCATGATCGAAGAACACGCCGGGCGAACGGTGCATCTGCGAAACGATGACGCGCTCGGTGCCGTTGACGATGAAGGTGCCGTTGTTGGTCATGAGCGGGATGTCGCCCATGTAGACATCCTGCTCCTTGATGTCCTTGACCGACTTGGCGCCCGTCTCTTCCTCGATATCGAACACGATCAGCCGCAGCGTCACCTTGAGCGGCGCGGCATAGGTCATGCCGCGCTGGCGGCATTCGTCGACGTCGTATTTCGGCGGCTCGAACTCGTATTTGACGAATTCAAGCTGTGAGGAACCGGAGAAATCCGAAATCGGAAAGACCGACCTGAAGACCGCCTGCAGGCCCTCGTCGGGCCGTCCGCCCACGGGCTCCTGCACCAGCAGGAACTGGTCGTAAGACGCCTTCTGAACCTCGATGAGGTTCGGCATCTCCGCCACTTCTTTGATTGATCCGAAAAACTTCCTTACGCGCTTGCGACCGATAAATGTCTGCGCCATCGTCTCTTTCTCTCGATTCGAAATTGCCGGGCAGCGCGGGCGCCTCTCCGGTGAGCCGCCATCATCGCGACTGACCGGACAAGCGTCGGAACCGCCCGTTTCTATGTGATTCGGGCCTCGCCCGAACCGCCGCACTCTTTACTTCTCATCGTGACCAGAGCTCTGCCGTTCACGATTGCCGCTCGCGGGGTCGGGAACGCACCGGCCACCGCGCCGCCATGTCTGATCCGCCGTCCCTGAGCCCGGTTTGCCCGGGTTGCTTGCCTCGCACCCTTATTTGGGGAACCGGACGCCGGCCGGCTACCCCGCTTGGATCGTTTGGATCGCCTCCGGACGCGGCCCGACGCCGCCTCCGGAACCGAACCGCGGTCCCCGAACCTGCCTTAAGCAGGCCGGGAACCGTTGTTCTATCGATCCCCGGGTCTCGCTGACGCTCGCCCGGGGATTTCGCTCAAATAAGCTTCGCTTATTTGAGCTCAACCTTGGCGCCGACCTTCTCGAGGGTGGCCTTGATCTTTTCGGCCTCGTCCTTCGCAACGGCTTCCTTGACCGGCTTGGGCGCGCCTTCGACCAGGTCCTTGGCCTCCTTGAGGCCGAGGCCGGTGAGCGCACGCACTTCCTTGATGACCTCGATCTTCTTGTCGCCGGCCGAGGCCAGCACGACGGTGAACTCGGTCTTCTCTTCCGCCGCAGCGGCAGCGCCGCCGCCGGCCGCCGGGCCAGCCGCAACCGCCACCGCGGCAGCCGCCGAGACGCCCCACTTCTCTTCCAGCATCTTGGCGAGATCCGCCGCCTCGAGGACGGTCAGGCTCGACAATTCGTCGACGATCTTCTGCAGGTCAGCCATTTTTCAATTCCTATTGGTTCGAACCAGAGTTTTGAGTGTTTGAGAGCCGTCAGGCCGCTTCGCCCTTGGAGGCATAGGCTTGGACCACGCGCGCCACTTTCGCGGCGGGCGCATTGGCGAGCTGCGCGAGCTTGGTCGCCGGAGCCTGGATCAGGCCGACGATCTTCGCACGCAGTTCATCCAGTGACGGCAGCGAGGCGAGTGCCTTGACGCCGTTGGGATCCAGAGCCGTCTTGCCCATCGACCCGCCGAGAATGACGAACTGCTCGTTCGCTTTGGCGAATTCGACGGCCACCTTCGGTGCCGCCACCGGATCGCCCGAGAAGGCGAGCACGGTCGGCCCCTTCAGCAGGGGCGCGATGGCGGCAGCATCGGTGTCCTTCAGTGCGATCTTGGCGAGACGGTTCTTTGCGACCTTCACCGAGCCGCCCGCCTGCTTCATCTGCCTGCGCAGAGTCTGCATTTGGGCAACGGTGAGGCCGGCATATTGAGCCACCACCACGACGTTCGAGGCTTTGAATGCCCCGTTCAGTTCGGTGATGGACTCCTGCTTTGCCGCTCGATCCACTGCAAGCTCTTTCCGGTTTGGCGGTCCGCCGCGTTGGTGCTGCGGGCGCGCCGGTTGCTACCAGCCGTCCCGCTCGTTTCCTTCACGCGAAGCGAACCGGGCAGGACGACGCCTTGAAAGCCTGCCCCCTGATGACGGCCTTGAAGCCGCGCTCAGGTCTCCGAGGTTCGAACCCAACTTGGCGCAGCGATGAACTGCGCAAACCCGGGTCTCATCCCCGTCTGTGCTGGCTCCTTGCGGATTTAAGCGTCGGCCTGTTCGGCCTCGGCGCCGGCAGTCTCGGACAGGTTGGCCAGGTGCGTCGCCCCTTGTCAGGGCCCCGTCCTTGGCCGACGCGCCTCACGCCAAAAAAGCGAACCTTGCCCTTCCCTTCAGATGTCCCGCCGGGATGCCCAAAAGGTCGGAGCCGAGTTCACCATAAAGTTGTAAGGACGCGTAAAGGCGTGCCGACAAACCGGGCCGGCACGCCCCAATAGCGCCTATTTAGACCCTGATGGCGGCTTTGCCAAGGCCCTTTTTTGGGCCCGCTGCCGGCCTTAGCCTCCCCGCCCCGGCGCCTGCGCATGTCGCCGGCGAGCCTCGCTGCCCTTTTGGCAACAGCCCCGTCCTGGGATACCGGCGGCCGTTTGGCGGGGCCGTCACCAGTGGTTCCGGATCGTGGCTTTCTCAGTGTAGATGGCGGTCGTTCCGGAGAACTCGCCATCAAAATTGGCGGCGATCGACCAGCCATAGCCAAGGTAGTAGTCGAAGCCGGCCGAGACGAGCACCCCATCGGGCGCAGGCGTCGCGCCGTTGACCGTGAAGGTGGCGCCCGGCAGCGACTGGAAGGTCGCGGTCGCGCCCGCTTCGCTGACGCTGTCACGCGCCCAGGCGAGCCGTCCATTCAGTTTCATCGCGCCGTTCGGCGTCGGCAAGACCTTGGCGAGCCGCAGCCCGAGTTCCGTGCGCGTCGTCGTCGGAAGGCGCGACGAATAGCTCAGCGCGAACTGGTCCGTGCCCGACGTTGCCGTCTCGCTATAGGCCGGCAAACGGAACGTCGTCACCTGAATCGCACCATAGGGCGTCATGTCGAGGAGCGGGCCGCCGATACGATAGCCCACTTCGGCGCGTCCGACATAGGAGTATGCCCGGAAGTCGGCATGCAGTGTGTCGATTTCGTTAATCGTCACCGTGCGGTCGGTGCTGACATTGTGCCAGCCAAGGCTAAGAAGTCCGGCGACATAGGCCTGACCGAAACGGTGACGGCTATAGAGCGCCGCATTGAAGACGTCCGCTTTGCCCGAGCCCAAGCCGTTGTCGAGCGAAAAGTGCGTGTCGGCACCGCCCACGGCGAAGCCAACAATCGTGTCCGGCGTCATCCGGTAATTCGCACCGGCCGCAAATCCATCGGCGCGGCTCGTCGTCGGGCTGCTGCCGACGGCCGCATTGCCCGAGACCCGGCCGCTGCCGTCATAGATCGAGGCCCATGTATGCCAACGCGCGACAACCGGGTTATATGGTATCACCTCGGCCGGCGTCATGGCCGCATAGGCTTCGGCGGCCTCGCGGCTCAGGCGTGACGGCGCCGCATAGCCGAGCACGGCTTCATGAACGGCTGCGGCAAAAGCCGGCGTACCGCCGTCAAAGTCATTTTCGAACGCCCGGTTGAAGACCGTATCGACAAATTGGTTGCTGCCGTTGAACATCGGCACCAATTGCGAAGAGCCAACCTCGCCCGAAACCTGCCTGAGGCCGTCGGCGGTGAGATTGACAAAAACCGACGGAATGCTGCCGGTGTCTTTGAGGTAGTCGCTCAGCGCCGTGCCGACATTGCTTTGGTTGCGGTTGAGATTCGGGTATGTCAGCGCGAAGTTGAGCGCCAGATTGAGATAGGCGTTATTGGCGTCGTAAAGCAGCGTCGCGCTCAAATTGCTTGGCAGATTCGTACTGGTAAGCGCGCTGAACGTGCCGGATACGCCGCCGGCGGCATTGATGATGGTGTACCGCTTGGTGGCATAGAAGCCCGGGGTGTAAGTGGCGTGCACCGTGCCGGCGAGCGTCGCGCTGCCGGTGACGTTGGTGTGGTCGGCAGCGGCCGGCGACACCTCGATATGATAGGTCGATCCGGAATTGAACGTCAGGTTGCCATTGACGGTGATCGTGCCGATCGAATTGCCGGGCGCCAAGGTGCCGCCGCTCGCGATCGTCGTGCTGCCGACCGTGCCATTGCCGCCGAGCGTGCCGCCGGAATTGATCGTGACGGCGGACGAGGCGATCGAGCCGTTCACCGACAGCGTGCCGGCATTCACCGTCGTCGCGCCTGAATAGGCGTTGGTGTTCGACAGGATCAGATTGCCGGTGCCGTTCTGCTGCAGAGCACCGGTGCCGGAGATGGCGCCGCCAAAGGTGACCGCATCCGAGCGGTCGAAGGCGAACGTGCCGTTGTTGGTGACGTTGCCGGTGATCCACCCGGTGGTGCCGCCCGCCCCGATCTGCAATGTGCCGGCGGAAATCGTCGTCCCGCCAAAATAAGTATTGGTCTCGGTCAATATCGTGGTGCCGGTGCCGTTATGCTGCACGGCGCCGGTGCCGGAGATGACGCCGCCAAAGGTGACCGCATCCGAGCGGTCGAAGGCGAGCGTGCCGTTATTGGTGACGTTGCCGGTGATCCACCCGGTGGTGCCGCCCGCCCCGACCTGCAGGGTGCCGGCGGAAATCGTCGTCCCGCCGGAATAGGTGTTGGCTCCGGTGAATATTGTGGTGCCGGCGTCGGCCTCCACCGACCCGCCACCCGAAATGGGCGTGGCAAAGGTGTAGTTCGAGGAGGTGTGGTTGAAGACGATGAGGCCGCCCGACTGGACAGAAATACCCGTCGCACTCAGCGTGCCGGGCGCCGCGGCCGCCTGGCCGGAAGCGGCGCCGATATTGATCGTCCCGCTCGCTCCAACGGAGAGCGTCGTGCCTACGTTCACCGCGCCGCCATTTACGACGGTCAGCGTACCGGTGCTGGACTGACTGACATAGAGGGCAGCACTCAAGGTCCAGAGAGAGCCCGCGCCGTCGACCGTTACGCTACCGGTCGCGCCCCCTCCGATATAGCCGTTGGCCGCGCTCAGCGAGCCGCCGCCATTGATCGTGAGGTCGCCGTTGCC
The DNA here is from genome assembly GCA_021823875.1 of Pseudomonadota bacterium. GTDB lineage: Bacteria > Pseudomonadota > Alphaproteobacteria > Rhizobiales > Xanthobacteraceae > Pseudolabrys. Next base: position 7,314 of record JAKAMD010000036.1, read on the forward strand.
AGTAAAGCCCACACTGACGTCCGCTGCTTGCGCGCCAGGCGCGCCGACCACGGTCGGGTTGGGCGTTATCGTGTCGATGGTGACGTTGTCCGAACTTGTCGGAACGGTGGTTGACCAGTTGCCGCTGGTGAACCAGTCAGTCGAATTATTGCCACTCCATGTCTCGGCCGCCTCCGCGAAATTCGAGAACGCAAGATATCCACACGCACACGCAAGTGCCGTCGTTACACGCAGCCGGCGCCTGCGAAGACTTCGACACACCATGACTGAGACTGCCCTTGGTCATGGCTCCTGCCGTTTGGCTCATTGCTTTGTTTATTCAACGTTTTTTGACACCCTCCCTTTCATTAGGCGTTAACCATGAAAAGAGAGTAAAAATAAACCATAATGGGCACTTTTCGGGCGGCCCGCCGTCCGATTGCGCGCGCGCCCAGCCCCCCAAGCCACTACGCAAAAAGGAGATTTCGGGGTCCCAGGGCGACCGCGGCCATTTCACCCGCAGGCCGAGCGGCGTTTCGCTCCCCGCCAAAACGACAAAGCCGGGGACCCTGCCCCGGCTTTCTCTTTTCGTCCGTCGTGATTCGCTCTGGTTGAGCCCGCTAGTGAGCTCCCGTGCCGAACAGGCTCGGAATGTCCACCTTCACGCCCGGTCCCATGGTGGAGGACACGGCCACCCGGTTTATGTAGTGGCCCTTGGCCCCCGGCGGCTTCGCCTTCTGGACGGCGTCGGCGAAGGCTTTGATGTTCTCGACCAGCTTTTCCTCGGAGAACGAGGCCTTGCCGACCCCGGCCTGGACGATGCCGGCCTTTTCCACCCGGAACTCGACGGCGCCGCCCTTGGCGGCCTTCACTGCGCCGCCGACATCCATCGACACGGTGCCGACCTTCGGGTTCGGCATCATGCCGCGCGGGCCGAGCACCTTACCCAGGCGCCCCACCAGCGGCATCATGTCGGGGGTCGCGATGCAGCGGTCGAAATCGATCTGACCGTTCTGCACCTTCTCCACCAGGTCCTCCGCGCCCACCACGTCGGCTCCGGCGGCCTTGGCCTCGTCCGCCTTCGCGCCGCGGGCGAACACGCCGACGCGCACCGAGCGGCCGGTGCCATTGGGGAGATTGACCACGCCGCGCACCATCTGGTCGGCATGCTTGGGGTCGACGCCCAGGTTCATGGCGATTTCGATGGTCTCGTCGAACTTGGCCTTGGCGCGTTCTTTGACGAGTTTGACGGCTTCGGCGATGTTGTAGGCCTTGGCCGGATCGATGCCCTCGCGAGCGGATTTAGTACGTTTTCCGATTGCCATGACCGTTACTCCGCCACCGTGATGCCCATCGAGCGGGCGGAGCCTTCGACCATTTTCATGGCCGCCTCGATCGTGGTGCAGTTCAAGTCCTTCATCTTCTGCTCGGCGATTTCCTTGACCTGCGCCTTGGTCACCGAACCGGCGAAGTCGCGGCCCGGGGCCTTGGAGCCGCTCTGCAGGCTGGCCGCCTTCTTTAGGAAGTAAGACACCGGCGGCGTCTTCATCTCGAAGGTGAAGGAGCGGTCCTGATAGGTCGTGATCACGACCGGGATCGGAATCCCCTTCTCCATCTTCTGGGTCTGCGCGTTGAACGCCTTGCAGAACTCCATGATGTTCAAGCCGCGCTGGCCCAGCGCCGGCCCGATCGGCGGCGACGGGTTGGCGGCGCCGGCAGGCACCTGCAGTTTCAAATAGCCCGTGATTTTCTTTGCCATCTCTCACTCCTGCAAAAGGGCTGGCGTGCCAGCCCGTCTTGTTTCAGGTCCGTGGTGCGGATCTTGACGGTTGGCGGCCGCCTCACCTCCCACGTCTGCAAACTCCCCTGCCCGCAGAACGGGCAGCGGAAACTTTATAGCTTCTCCACCTGGCCGAATTCCAGCTCCACCGGGGTGGCGCGGCCGAAGATCGACACCGCCACCTTGAGCCGCGAGCGCGCCTCGTCGACTTCCTCCACCACGCCGTTGAACGAGGCGAAGGGGCCGTCGGACACGCGCACCTGCTCGCCGACCTCGAAGGAGACCGCGGGCTTGGGCCGCTCGATACCCTCCTGCACCTGCTGCTGGATGCGGTCGGCCTCGGCGTCCGAGATCGGGATCGGCTTCTTGTCGGTGCCGAGGAAGCCGGTGACCTTGGGCGTATTCTTGATCAGGTGATAGACCTCGTCGGTCAGGTCCATCTTCACCAGCACATAGCCCGGGTAGAATTTGCGCTCGGTCTCGACCTTGCGGCCGCGACGGGCCTCGGTCACCTTTTCCTTGGGGACCATGACCTCCTCGATAAGGTCGGCCAGCCCGCGCTGCTTCGCCTGCTCGCGGATCGAATCGGCGACCTTATTTTCGAAGTTCGAATAGGCATGGACGATGTACCAGCGCTTGGGCCGGGTCGAAGTCGTCGCTGCTGCTGCCGTTTCGCTCATATTATTCAGATATCCAGCTTTCAGCCCGCAAGGCCGAGCACAAAGGTGACGGCAATGCGGATGATTTGGTCCGCTACCAGAAAGAATACCGCGGCGATCGCCACCATGACGAACACCATGCCGGTGGTAATCGCGGTCTCCCGCCGCGACGGCCAGGTGACCTTACGGGTCTCCTCGCGCACTTCCTGCAGAAACTTGAACGGAGACGTTGCCATTCAATTAAGTCCTGGTTTCACGCCGCGCTACCAACGCACTCGCCGCCTATCGCGCCTTATATAATGTCGCCGCCGGCGGGTGCGATCCAGAATGGTTCGCGCCAACCCTTAAATCGCCGGCCCGCCTGGCAGGAGTGGAGGGACTCGAACCCCCAACCCCCGGTTTTGGAGACCGGTGCTCTAGCCATTGAGCTACACTCCTCCGGAAAGCGGATGCGGCGGACCATATAATGGCCCGCCGCGGGCATGTCATGCATTATACCCGACGGTAATGCAAGCGGCTCGAAGCCCATTTCACGGCCGGATTAGGGCCTTTGGGCCCGTTTTAGCCGCGGTGCCGGTAAACCCGGGGTGGGAATCGGCCGCCCCCTGCCCTTGACGCCTGGAGCACCCCGGCCCCGGTCTCGACCGCCCGTTACGACGCCTTCTTCGCCCTCTGGCCGGCGCTGGCGCCGGCGATGCGGCCGAACACCGAGCCGTTCATCAGCCCGGTGCCGCCCGGATAGTTGAAGTAGAACAAGCCGCCCACCAGTTCGCCGGCCGCATACAGGCCGGCGATCGGCAGCCCGTCGGTGTCGATCACCTGCGCGTCGGTGTTGATCTTCACGCCACCGAAGGTGAAGGTCAGCCCGCAGGTCACCGCATAGGCCTCGAACGGCGGCTCCTCGATCGTGTTGGCCCAGTTCGACTTCGGGATCGCCAGCCCCCGCGTGCCGCGCCCGTCCTTCACGTTCGGATCGAACGGCACCTCGGTCATCACCGCCTTGTTGTAGGCCTTGATGGTCTCCAAGGCCTTCGCGCTGTCGACGTCCTCCAGCTTCTCGCACAGTTCCTCCAGGGTGTTGGCGCGCACCTTGGTCACCTGCTTGATGCGGTATTCGTCGCGCAGCATCGGGATGATCTTGGCGTCGAACACCTGCCAGGCGAACTGCTTGGGCTGGTTCAGGATCACCCGGCCGTATTTCGCATAGGTGTAGTTGCGGAAGTCCGCCCCCTCGTCGACGAAGCGCTCGCCATTGGCATTGATCATGATGCTCCACGGATAGGAGTGCTTCTGGAAGTTGTCGCCCACCGCCAGATCGCCGAACTCCGGCGCGTTGCGGTCCCAGCCGACCGCGTGCCCGCCCGACCAGTTGCCGGTCGGCATGGCGCCGATGTCGAGCGCCATCTTGATCCCGTCGCCGGTGTTGAAACGGGTGCCGCGGATCTTGGCGAGCTCCCACAAGGGCCCGAGATAGCGCGTGCGCATCTCGGCATTGGCCTGGAAGCCACCGGCCGCCAGCACCACGCTCTTGGCCCGCACCTCGACGGTCTTGCCCTTGTGCTTGAGGCGCACGCCCTTGACGCCGTCATCGTCGGCGATCAGCGCCAGCGCGCGGGCGTTGTAGGCGATGGCGACGTTGTTCTTATTCGCGACCTTGGTCCATTGCTCGACCAAGCCCGGTCCGCCGCCCCAGGCTTCCACCGTCAAGCCGCCCCAGAACTTGAACTTGCCGCCGATCTTGTAGGCTTGGCGCCCCCAGATCGGCATGAACCTGATACCCTTGTCGCGCATCCACAACATGGTGGCCTTGCTGCGGGTGACCAGGATCTCGCACAGGTCGGGATCGGTGCGGTATTCGGTGACCCGGCCCATGTCGTCGAAGAACTTCTCTTCGGTGTAGGTGCCGAAGTCGGCGCTGGCCACCTCCGCGTCGGTCAGGTCGGGCATCAGCGCGCGCAGGTCCTCGACGCCGTCATAGACGCAGCGGAAGGCACCGGCGGTGAAGCGGCTGTTGCCGCCCGCCTCCTCCTCCGGCGCGCGCTCCAGCACCAGCACCGAAACGCCGTGCTCGGCCGCCGACAGCGCCGCGCAGAACGCCGCATTGCCGGCCCCAATCACAATCACATCCGTCGATGAAGGAAGCCCTGAATTCATGATCGACGATCACCCTCGCTGACTGAGCCGAATGCGCGAGCCCGATGCCGCGCGCCGCCCGGGTGGTGCTGATAGACCGTCCGGCCGCCAACTGGAAGACGCCCAGATGCAAGGCCGCCGCGCACGAACTGACGTGCAAGCCGCAACGGTGTCCTTAGGCCAAAGGGGCCTCCTCCGACCAAAATCTCCCACGTCGCCTGGCTTAGAAAAGACCAGTCAGGTCAAGCCGTTGTACGGTCAGCTGGGAACGTGCCCGCCCCGCATTTCGGCGGCGGCGTCGAGAACCGCGCGGATGATCTTGTCGTAGCCGGTGCAGCGACACAGATTGCCCGCGAGCCAGTAGCGCGTCTCCTCTTCCGTCGGATTCGGATTGCGGTCGAGCAAGGCCTTGGCCGCCATCAGCACGCCGGGCGTACAAAAGCCGCACTGCAGCGCCGCATGCTCGAGGAATTTCCGCTGTAACGGATGGAGATCGTTGCCGTGCGCCAAACCCTCGATCGTCACGATCGTGTGGCCTTCGGCCTCGACGGCGAGCATCAGGCACGAGCAGACCAGGCGGCCGTCGACGAGCACGCTACAGGCGCCGCAGTCGCCCGAGCCGCACCCTTCTTTGCTGCCGGTCAGGTGCAGCTCGTCACGCAGGACATCGAGCAAAGTGAGCTGCGGCTCACAGAGGAACTCGGTGGGCTCGCCATTGATGATGGTCGTTACGTGATACTTGCTCATCATCGCGCTCCCGCACGCTCAAAGGCCACACTCGCCGCCCGGCGTGCCATGACACCAGCGACTTTGGTCCGGTATTCGATCGTCCCGCGCTTGTCGTCGATCGGCTTGCAGGCGCGCCGCGCCGCCTGGTCGAGCGCTGCGAGCGCCATTTCATCAAGCTTGCGCCCGATCAGCGCGGTGGCGGCCTCGGGAACCAGAATCGCGGTCGGCGCCACGGCCCCCAGCACGACCCGCGCATCCGTGCAGATACCGCCAGCATCAAGCGAAACGTTCACCCCTGCGCCGACCACCGCAATATCCATCTCGGTCCGTGGAATAAAGCGAAGATAGGCATCCGCCGACCGCGGCGGGCGCTTGGGCAGGTGAAACTCGACGATGAACTCATCCGGCTTCAGAGACGTGCGCCCCGGACCGGTCGGGATGCTCTCCACCGGAACCTCGCGCCGCCCGTTTGCGCCAGCGATCACGCAGGTCGTCCGCGCTGCGATCATGGCCGGAACGCTGTCGGCCGCCGGCGACGCGTTGCACAGATTGCCGGCGAGCGACGCCCGCCCCTGCACCTGCGTCGAACCGATCAGATTGGCGCCCTCCACCACCCCGGGCCAGGCCTTCTGAAGCGCTTCGCATTCCCCAATCACGGCACCGGGCGTCGCGGCGCCAATGATGAAGGCGCCATCCACCTCGCGGATGCCGGAAATGCCGGAAATCTTCTTGATATCGACAATCATTTCCGGCGCGACGCGGCCGGACTTCATTTGAACCAGCAGATCGGTCCCGCCGGCCAGAACCTTCGCAGCGCCGGAAGCACTGGCCAAAATAGTGACGGCCTCCTCGACGGTCGATGGGGCTACATACTTCAGCATGGTATTGGCGTCTCCAAACGAACCGTGCGGGACGCTAATCGAGCGCTGGCATCCGGTCCAGGCCGAAGTGGCGCTTTGCGGCGCCTGCGACCGCATGGCTGAGACGATTGCGGTACGACTTGCATTTGCAGGCTGGCCGCGCAACCCTTACACAAAATTATGCGCAACGCGTCGATCAAGGCGAGGCATCCGTGACCGATACCATCTCCCCAGATACCGTAAAGCCCTTCAAATGGGTTGGGACGCGGCCGGTTCGCCCGGACGGCGTACCGAAGGTCACCGGGCTCGCCCAATACGGCGCGGACATGAATATGCCGGGCATGATGGTCGGCCGGATTCTGCGCTCGCCGCATGCGCACGCCCGCATTCGATCGATCGATATTTCGAAGGCGGTCGCGCTGCCTGGCGTCAAGGCGGTGATAACTTCGGCCGACTTCCCCGAGCAGAAGTTCGAATATTCCGGCCCGGAACGCGTTCAGCTGAACTTCTGGCATATGACGCGCAATATCATGGCGCGCGAGAAGGTGCTCTACGAGGGCCATCCGGTGGCCGCGGTGGCGGCCACCAGCAAGACGATCGCCGACAAGGCGTTGTCGCTGATCGTAGTCGACTACGAAGTGCTTCCGCATGTCATCGACGTCGACGAGGCGATGAAGCCCGATGCGCCTCTGTTGTTTCCCGACATGATCACCCGCGGCGTCACGCCGCCGCCGAAGCCGTCGAACATCTCGAAACGGGTCGAATACAGCCTCGGCGATGTGGCGGCCGGCTTCGCGGCCGCCGACGAAATCGTCGAAATGTCGTTCAAGACCGCGCCCGTGCATCAGGGCTATATCGAGCCGCAAGGCTGCGTGGCCCATTTCGACGCCGACGGCCAAGGAGAGCTTTGGAGCTCGAGCCAAGGGCATTTCATCGTGCGCGCCTACACGGCGCAACTGCTCGGCTTGAAGCTCGGTGACCTGCGCGTCTTTCCAGCGGAAATCGGCGGGGCCTTCGGCGGCAAGACCGTAATCTACATCGAGCCGGTCGCGGTTGCGCTGGCCAAGAAATCCGGCCATCCCGTGAAGATCGTGATCAGCCGCGAGGATGTGTTCAAAGCCACCGGCCCGACCTCCGGCGCCTCCATGACGGTGAAGATCGGCGTCAAACGCGACGGCACCATCGTCGCGGCCGATGCGGTCTTCAAATTGCAGGCTGGCGCATTTCCGGGCTCCCCATTCATCGGCACCTGCTGGTGCGCCTTTGGGCCCTACGATCTCAAGAACGTGCGCGCGGTCGGCTACGACGTAGTGAGCAACCGCCCAAAGGTTTCGGCCTATCGCGCCCCGGGCTCGCCGATCGGCGCTTTCGCGGTAGAGAGCGTGCTCGATGTTCTGGCGCAGAAGATCGGCATGGATCCGTTGAAGCTGCGGCTGAAGAATGCCGCCAAGGCCGGAACCAAGATGCTCTCCGGTGCCACGCTCAAGCACGATGGATATTCCGAGACCATCGAAGCGCTGCTCAACCATCCGGGCTATAAGGCGCCGCTCGGCAAGAACCAGGGTCGCGGTGTCGCGTCCGGTTATTGGTTCAATGGCGGCGGTGAATCGAGCGCCACCGTGCATGTCAACGAAGACGGCACCGTCGTGGTGGCCACCGGCAGCCCCGACATCGGCGGGTCCCGCGCCTCAATGGCGATCATGGCGGCCGAGACGCTGGGTGTTGACTACGACCAGGTGCGCCCGATCGTCGCTGATACCGCGTCGGTGGGCTTCACGCACTTGACCGGCGGCTCGCGGGTCACCTTCGCGACCGGAACGGCCGTGGTCGATGCCACGAAAATCGTGATCCAGGATATGTGCAAGCGGGCGGCGAAAATGTGGGGCGTCGATCCCGAAGCCGTGGTGTGGGAAAACGGCCATGCCAAGCCCGCGAGCAGCAATGTCGGCAATTTCGAGCCGCTGTCGATCAAGGACATTGCGGCCAAACGCGCGCAGACCGGTGGACCGATCGTCGCCGCAGCGGGTGTGAATCCCGCCACCGTGGCGCCCGGCTACGGCACCCAATTCTGCGACGTCGAGGTTGATCCCGAAACCGGCAAGGTAACGATTCTGCGTTTCGTCGCCGCTCAGGATGTCGGGCGTGCAATCCACCGGAGCTATGTCGAGGGGCAGATCCAAGGTGGCGTCACCCAAGGCATCGGCTGGGCGCTCAATGAGGAGTAC
>JAKAMD010000405.1 GCA_021823875.1 Pseudomonadota bacterium
CAAGCCGCAGAAGCTGAGAGCCCGCCTGCCGCGCGGCCTCGCCGACCGCGGGCCGGCCGAGATCGCCGCCACGCGCCAGATGGTCGAGGCGATCCGCCTTCAATTCGAGCGCTACGGCTTCGAGCCGGTTGAAACGCCGGCGATGGAATACACCGACGCGCTCGGCAAGTTCCTGCCTGACCAGGACCGGCCGAACGAGGGCGTGTTCTCGTTCAAGGATGACGACGAGCAGTGGCTGTCGCTGCGCTACGATCTGACCGCGCCGCTGGCGCGCTATGTGGCCGAGCGGCTGGGCACCGAGCGCATTACGTTGCCCTATCGCAGCTACCGCTACGGCTGGGTGTTCCGCAACGAGAAGCCGGGCCCCGGCCGCTTCCGCCAGTTCATGCAGTTCGACGCCGACACCGTCGGCGCGCCGACCATGGCGGCCGACGCCGAGATGTGCATGCTCGCCGCCGACACCATGGAAGCGCTCGGGATCCCGCGCGGCAGCTATGTGGTGAAGGTGAATAACCGGAAGGTGCTGGATGGCGTGATGGAGGCCACCGGTATTCCTCCCGAAAAACATCTCACAACTATGCGCGCGATCGACAAGCTCGACCGGCTCGGAATCGATGGCGTTAGAATGCTACTGGGTAAGGGCCGCAAAGATGAAAGCGGTGATTTCACAAAAGGCGCAGAGCTAACCGAAGACCAGCAATCGCAGATTATTAGCGCAATTGCTTCCGCAGTTTCGGGCGACATTGGTCCAGGGATAACTGGTGTAATGAGCGTCACCTCGTCTGCGGATGGAAACATTCCAGCCGGAGAGCGTTTGCGCATTGAAGGCATGACGGAACTGTCATCTATCCAACAAATTGTTAGGGCAGCGGGATACGAGCAAGACCAAATTCGCATCGACCCTTCCGTCGTCCGCGGTCTCGAATATTACACTGGCCCGGTCTACGAAGTTGAACTCACCTTCGAGATCAAGGACGAGCACGGACGCCCGGTGCGCTTCGGTTCGGTCGGCGGCGGCGGACGCTACGACGGGTTGGTGTCGCGTTTTTCCGGCCAGCCGGTGCCGGCAACGGGCTTCTCCATCGGCGTTTCGCGCCTGCAAGCCGCGCTCACCGCGCTCGGCAAGATCAGCGACAAGCCGGAGCCTGGCCCGGTGGTCGTCACCGTGTTCGATCGCGACCGCGTTCAAGACTATCAGCGCATGGTAGCGGCGCTGCGCGGTGCCGGCATCCGCACCGAGCTCTATCTTGGCAATCCCAAGAACAATGTCGGCCAGCAGCTCAAATATGCCGACAAGCGCAACAGCCCCTGCGCGATAATCCAGGGCTCGAACGAAAGAGACCGCGGCGAGGTCGTCATCAGAGACCTCATCCTCGGTGCCGAGCTGGCAGCGGAAACGGTTAGCGACCGCGACGACTACCTGAAGAAGCAGGCGGAAGCGCAGTTCTCGGTCACGGAAGACGACCTGGTCGACGCCGTGCGCACGCTGCTCAAACGCCACGGCATCGCGTAAGGCGCCTCACTTCTGCGCCGGCGCAGGACGCATGCGCTGCAAATCGAGCACGTTCATCGTCATGCCATTCGCCATGATGACGTCGCCAGGGCGCTGCCCGTTGGCGCAAGCGCCGAGCCATTTCGCGGCGATGGTCATGTGCGTCGGCGCACCCGGCGCCACGCCCGGCATCGGCGGCCCGCCTTGCCGCGTCTGCGTCACCTCAACGCGATAGGCGCTGTCGAAACTGCCCGTGACCACCGCATGCGAGGTGATGGTCGCCGCGCCGAATGTGCAGACGGAATCGACGGTGATGGTGCCACCGTCGCGATGCACATCCTGCTTCGAGCAGGCCTGTTCGTTCGAGCCGCCGAAGTTGAGATTCATCAGTCGGTCGGTCGTTGCGTCGGTACACTGGCGCATCACTTGCGCCGGCAGAGTGCGGCTGCCGAACTCCATTTTGAGCTCCCACAGACCGGCTTTGCGCTGCGGCAGATCGAGTGCGGCGGCCGGCGCTGCGCTGAGCGCGCAAACGGAGATGAGAGCGAAATGGCGGCGCATCGCGTGTCTCCCTTGCCCACGATCATAGCGTGGCGGGAAATGCCGCGATACCGTACTGCCCCAATCAGCTAGATCGCGACGATGTCGTCCGGCACGGTCGACACGCCATTATGGCAGTGATGACCTTCATGCACATCGAGCGAATGGCCGATGACCTGCTCGACCGCATCGAAAGAGTCGATCAGCGACACGTTCTCGATGATCTTGTCGTCGCGGAAGCGCAGGAAATGCGCGAGCCGGTAGCTGATCACCCGGCCGTCGTCGCGACGGCGCGCCGTCAGGCGGAACAGCGCCGCTACCCGGTCGCCGTCGATCAGCATGGCGCCCGGCTCGAAACTGATGGGGACGAACAGCGCCGGCAGGTCCCGTTTGACCAGTTCGACCACCGCCGCCTTGCCCTGACGCACGCCGCAGAACGGCAACACGTCGACCGGTCCGCTGACGCTCCACATCACGTCGTCGGCAAGGAAACCGGCGACCTTGGCGGCGTCGTGCACGGTATAGGCCCGGTAAAAGGCCTGCACGAGTTCACGCGAGACGGAAGTGCTCATGCGGCGGCTCTCCTGCTGCCCTACACTCAAACGTGGTTGTATTGAAATTGTCTTACCCGTCTTTGCCGCACCGCGGGAGAAGCGGCAAAAAATGCGAGCCCGCCTTGCCGAGAAAAACTATTAACGATGTCAACGACTTGTCATGCCGGGGCGTTAAGCCCAGGCATCGAACGTCGTCGAAACCTTAAAACTATCGTGCTAAAGGGCCGCCCGAGCCCCGGATAAGGGGCCGGACGGATTATGGGGAAGGCATGGACGCGAGCGCCACAACGGCAACGACACGGCCCGATGCGCGGGCGGAGGCCCTGATCGCCTCCTACGAGCGCGCGGGCTATCGCCGCTGCGCGCCCGCCATCTTGCAGCCGGCGGAGCCGTTCCTCGACCTTTCCGGCGAGGACATCCGCAAGCGCATGTACCTGACCACCGCCCCCGGCGGCGGCGAGTTCTGCCTGCGGCCCGACCTCACCATCCCGGTTTCTTGCGATTATCTGGCCTCGCCCCTGGCCGGCTCACCCAGCGGCTTCTGCTACCTCGGCCCGGTGTTCCGCCACAGCGGCGACGGCCGCCCCGAGTTCCTGCAGGCCGGCATCGAATCCTTCGGCCGTGCCGACAAGGCCGCGGCCGACGCCGAGATGCTGGCGCGCGGGCTGGAAGCCACCGCCCAGTACGGTCTGGTGGCACCTACCATCCAGACCGGTGACGTCGCGCTGTTCGCCAGCCTGATCGCCGGGCTCGAACTGCCGGCCGCCTGGAAGCGGCGGCTGATCAAGGATTTCAACCGCAAGAGCAATCTGGCGCAGGACCTCGAGCGCCTGGTGCTGGGCGGTACCAGTGGGCGGCCGGAGTATCAGGGCGTGCTGGCCGCGC
>JAKAMD010000406.1 GCA_021823875.1 Pseudomonadota bacterium
TAACCTGTTCAAAGCCGACGTCGATCCGCAGCGGGTGGCCGCGATCATCGTCGAATTGGTGCAAGGCGAAGGCGGGTTCAACGTGGCGCCGGTCGAGTTTGTGACCAAGCTGCGCGCGCTTTGCGATGCGCACCGCATCCTGCTGATCGCCGACGAGGTGCAAACCGGTTTTGCCCGTACCGGCAAGCTCTTCGCTTTGGAGCATTATGCAGTACAGGCCGATCTCATCACCCTGGCGAAAAGCCTTGCAGGCGGTATGCCGCTGTCGGCCGTCTGCGGCCGGGCGGAGGTAATGGATGCGCCTGCGCCGGGAGGGCTTGGGGGCACCTATGCCGGCAACCCGTTGGCCGTCGCTGCGGCGCACGCGGTGATCGACGTGATCGAGGAGCAAGACTTGTGCGAGCGTTCCGCGTGCCTTGGTGCCCGGCTGGCGCAATTCCTGGGAAATGAGCGCGGGCGGTACCCGGCTATTGCCGAGGTGCGAGCGCTTGGCTCCATGGTCGCAATCGAATTTTGCGACCCCGCGAGCGGGAAGCCGGACGCCGATGCCGCGAAACGGATTCAGCAGCAGGCAATAGGGCAGGGTCTCATCCTGCTGACCTGCGGTGTGTACGGCAACGCGATCCGCTTCCTTTATCCGCTAACCATTTCTGATAACCAGTTTGAGAAGGCGCTTGGTATCATGAGAACCGTCTTTGCAAATTCGTTCAAATAAAACGGCGAATACCGCCTTGATTAATGCGAAACCCATGACCGTCAACCACCGGAGGTGCATCCCATCATGATCTCGCCTTGGACCCGCCGTCTTGTCGCCATCGTTCTTGCGTTCGTCTTCGCTCCGGCCATCGCGCAGGATTATCCGAGCAAATTGGTACACATCATTGTTCCCTATCCGCCCGGGGGCGGCACTGACACCGTTGCGCGCCTGATTGCGCCCAGGCTCTCCGACGTGCTGAAGCAGGCGGTGATCGTAGAGAACCGGCCAGGCGCATCGACCAACATCGCGACGGAGTTCGTCGCCAAGGCGGCGCCCGACGGCTACACGCTGCTGCTGCAGGCGCCGAACCTCACCACCAACGAGGCCATGTTCTCCAAACTTGGATGGAGTCTGCGCGATTTCACCGGCGTCATCCAGTTGGTGCGCTATTCCAACGTTCTGATCGCCGGGCCCGGCGCAAAGGTCGCCGACTTCAAGGATCTGCTCGCGCAAAGCAAGGCGAACCCGAAAGCCTTCAGCTATGGCACGCCCGGCGTGGGTTCGCTGTCTCACTTGTCGACTGAGTTGCTGAAGACGCGCACAGGTCTCGTGATGGAGCACATCGGCTACAAGGGCTCCGCACCGATCAATACCGATTTGCTAGGGGGCCATCTTCCGCTCGCCACCGACAACCTGAATAACCAACTCAACAACATTCGTGGCGGGAAGGTGAAGCCCATCGTCGTGCTTTCCTCGCGACGGGACCCTTCGGCACCCGAGGTGCCGAGCCTGTCCGATTTCGGCCTCCCCGATTTCGAGGGCGGCGGGTGGTATGGCATCGTAGTGCCGGCACGGACTCCGGCGCCGATCGTGGCGCGGCTGAATGCGGAGATCGGAAAAATCCTGCAATTGCCGGACGTGCGCGAACGCATCCTGTCGCTCGGGCTGGAGATCGTCGGCGGCACCCCGGAGGCGTTCAACCTGCATTTAGCCAGCGAGACGCGCAAGTGGTCCGAGGTGATACGCGCAGGGAACATCAAGGCGGACTAGCGCATGACCGAGAGCATCGCGATTCGCAACGGCAAAGTCGTCGCGTGGGTGGACGGCGCGCACCGGGTGCTGGCGCGCGCGACGGTGATCGTCGAAGGGAACCGCATCGTGTCGGTAGGCGAGGACGCTCCGGCTGCGCGGGAGATCGACGCGACGGGCATGCTGGTGCTGCCGGGCTTCGTCAACATGCACTCCCATGTCACCGATACCGCCTTCACGCGCGGCTTCCTGGAGGAAAGCTCAGGCCCGAAGGATTACGGCAACCTTTATCGCGTGCTGCCCGCGGTGCGCAACGCCATCGACGCGCGCGATGCCTGCATCGGCGCGAGACTGCTGCTGCTCGAAGCGCTGCTCTCGGGTACCACGACAATTGTCGAGTTGGGCTACGACCTGGAGCTCGCTGGCTCGGCCGACCTCGACAACGCGCGTGAAGTCGCGGAGATCGCCGTCGGGCTCGGCCTGCGCTGCTACAGTGCGCCGCGCTATCGCCGCGGCTACTGGCGCGGAGACTCCGCGGGCAAGGTCGGCTACTACGACTACGCGGACGGCGGGCGCGCGCGTATGGAGGCGTGCGTGGCATTCTGCAAGGCGCTGAACGGAAGTCACGCGGGCCTGTTGCGCACCATGCTCGCGCCCGGACAGGTCGATACCTGCGATCTCGATATGCTCGTCGAGACCCGCCGCATCGCCACTTCGGCAGGGCTGCCGATCCAACTGCACGCCGGTCAGTCGCCCTCGGAATTCCGCCGCATTCGCGATACGCAGGGCCAGTCGACCATCCGCTACATGGAGCGCGCCGGCCTGCTCGGGCGCGATTTCATGATCGGGCACGGCATGTTCCTCGCCGAGACCAACGACATCGGTACGATTCCGTCGGAGGAGCTCGCTCTGCTCGCCGACTCTGGCACGAGCGTCGTACACCTGCCATGGGTAAAAATGCGCCAGGGAACCCTGATGAATTCCTATGCAAAATTCCTTCGCGCCGGTGTAAATGTGGCGCTGGGCACCGACACGCACCCGATGGACATGATCCATGAAATGCGCGTCGCAGCCATCGGTTGCAAACTTGCCGAGCAGAGTCAGCAAGCCACCACCGCCATGGAAGCGTTCGATCTTGCGACGGTGCGCGGCGCGCGCGCGCTCGGTCGCGCCGATCTGGGTCGCCTTGCGCCGGACTGCAAGGCGGATATCGTGATGACCAGCTTGTCGAAGCCCCGCGCTGCAGGCTACGATGATCCGATCAAATACCTCGTATATAACGGCGATGGCTGCGATGTCGACACCGTGATGGTGAACGGCGAAGTGGTGGTGCGGGGTAGGGTGCCCTTGCGCGGGGACCTGGCCGAAGCCGTGGCACAGATGAACGAAGCCAAGGCCCGCGTGAGAGCGAAGATCGTCCTATAAGGCGCAGCTATGCAGTCGAAGATGGGATCTTGATTCCCAGCGATACAAGACCAATCATCGCCTGCATCTCTTGTGCGGTTTTGAGGCCGACATGATCTTGGGTGAATGGCTGGCGCTTGCCGCGATCGCCTTGGCAGTCGGATTTTTCATCGGCGCCGTGGGCGTGGGCGGCATCCTGCTGATTCCGGCGCTGGTCTGGCTTGGCGGCGTGCCCATACATCAGGCTACGGCCACGGCCTTGTTCTCTTTTCTGTTTACCGGGTTCGCCGGCACCTGGCTGTTTCAGCACCGCGGCTCTATCGACTGGATCATCA
>JAKAMD010000037.1 GCA_021823875.1 Pseudomonadota bacterium
CTTCATGTCGTCGAGGCTCGCGAGGACGATGTGAAGCGTTTCCGCGGGCGAAAGCCGCCGGGAGACGGGTCGGGCCGCATGATGGGATGCCCGAGAGAGTGCAGATGTAGGCAGGGGTTTTTGTCCTTTCCGTTCGTTGCGCCGGCCCCGATCGCGAACCGGGGCACGACCTTAAGATAGCCACTCCCGGTTTATTTTCCACTGTCCTGCCGGCCAGGCAGTCAGGGCATTTCGGGATGCCGCCGCAGCGCCCTGAGTGCCGTGGAAGACAAAGGCGACTTCAGCCCGTGCAGGAAGCTCCAGGCCGGCGGCTTGCGGTCGGCCAGCGCGCCCACGTTGCGCTCGGGGATGCGCGCGTAAGCCAGCGCATGGCCCGCCGGGCCGGCGGCGGCATAGAGGCTCGGCCCCAGCCGGTCGATCACCACGAAGGGCACGCGTTTCGCTATGCCGCGCCATTGCTGCCAGCGATGGAAACTCCGCAAATTGTCCGCGCCCATGATCCAGACGAAGTGCACCCGCGGACAGCGCGCCATCAACCAATTGACGGTGTCATAAGTGTAGCGCGTGTTGATGACAGCTTCGAGACCGGTTACGTCGATCCGCGGGTGGTGGGTGAGCGCGCGCGCCTGGGCGATGCGCTCGGCCAAAGGCGCGAGATTGCGTGTGTTCTTGAGTGGATTGCCGGGGGTAACGAGCCACCAAACGCGATCGAGCTTGAGCCGCTTGAGCGCGAGCAGGCTGGCGCCGAGGTGAGCCTGGTGTGGCGGATCAAACGTCCCGCCGAACAGCCCGATCCTCATGCCGGGCGCGTGCGGCGGCAGCATGCGCTCGGGAACTGCGGCAAGCTGTTTGGTCACGGTCGGATCTGGCCGTTACCGTGGATGCGGTATTTGAAGGTGGTGAGTTGGTCGACGCCCACCGGCCCGCGCGCATGCAGCCGGCCAGTGGCGATTCCGATCTCGGCGCCGAAGCCGAACTCGCCGCCGTCGGCGAACTGGGTCGAGGCGTTGTGCAGCACGATTGCTGAATCGACCTCGCGCAGGAATTTCTCGGCCGCCGCGGCATCGTCGGTCACGATCGCATCGGTGTGATGCGATCCGTAACGCTCGATATGCGCGATGGCATCGTCGACGCCGTTCACCAGCTTCACGGCGATGATGGCATCGAGATATTCAGTCGACCAATCTTCTTCGGTCGCTGGCTTCACGCGCTTGTCGACGCTTTGCGTGTCGCGGTCGCCGCGCACTTCGCAAGGCGCATCGAGCAGCATCTCGACCAGCGGCTTGAGATGCGTCGCGGCCACAGCACGGTCGACCAGCAGCGTCTCTGCCGCGCCACAAACGCCGGTGCGCCGCATCTTGGCGTTGAGCACGATCTTCTTGGCCATGGCGAGGTCGGCGGACTTGTCGACATAGACGTGGCAGACGCCTTCCAGATGCGCGAACACCGGCACACGCGCTTCCGCCTGCACGCGTGCTACTAGGCCTTTGCCGCCGCGCGGCACGATCACGTCGATCGCGCCGTCCAACCCGCCGAGCATCAGCCCTACCGCGTCGCGGTCGCGTGTCGGCACAAGCTGAATCGCGGCTTCCGGCAATCCCGCTTCGCGCAGACCTTGCGCCAGCGCCGTCACGATCGCGCGGCTCGATCGCAGACTGTCGGAGCCGCCGCGCAGGATGGCCGCATTGCCCGACTTCAGGCAGAGCACGCCGGCATCGGCGGTCACATTGGGCCGGCTCTCATAGATGATGCCGATGACGCCGAGCGGCACCCGCACCCGCTCGATGGTCATGCCGTTGGGGCGGGTCCAGGACTCGGTGACGGCGCCGACCGGATCCTTGAGGCCGGCGACCACCTCGATACCGGCCGCCATGGCCTCGACCCGGGCGTCATCGAGGGTCAGCCGGTCGATGAAGGCGGTGGCGGCTCCCCCGCTCCGCGCCTCGGCCACGTCCTGGGCATTGGCGGCCAGGATGGCTGGCTTCTGGGTCCGGATCGCTGCCGCCATAGCCTTGAGGGCATTATCTTTTTGACCGGCGGGGGCAAGTGCAAGCACCCGCGCCGCGGCACGGGCGGCCCGGCCGATATCCTTCATGGTCGCGGCGAGATCGCCGGTCCCTTCAATGCTTTTCAGCGGCGCGGTCATCTGCGTAAAAGGCCCGTCAACGCCCCGGCTCGGCGGGTTGTCCTATCACGTCGCGGTTTCCCGCGCGAGATAGGCCTCTTACCCCTAAATTGCAGGGTTTTCTGGGGATAGTGTGGATAACCTGCGGAAAGCCACAAACCGAACAATCAGGTTACAAGTTGCCCTGACAGCCTAAGTCCATTCTAGGAGGCTGTTATGGCGTATCGTTCGAGTGGGCTTCCCAGCCGCTTTCCGGTGGGCACCAAGTTCGTCATCGAAGGCCGGCCCGGCCGCGAAGGCAAGATGCAGGTGTCGAAGCGTTACATCGAGTTCCCCGACGGTAGCTTCATCCGGTTGCCGGTGCATCCGCTGACCGAGAAATCCAGGGCGCGCCGTCCGGGCCGCTCGCGCTCCCCGCGGCGCTGAGAGGCTGAGATTCTGGTTTAATGCCTGGGCCGCTGACCCGGTCTGGCGTACCCCTGACATTGCGGAACTCGGTCAATGACCGAGGCGCATCGGCCTAAAATCGCGCAAATCCGACAACGCTGAAAGAAAAAGGGGGCCCCGGAGGGGCCCCTTGGGGGATAGTCGTCTCTGGCGACGAAACGCCATCGACTGCTGCCGCAACTGAGCAACCGGGGTGGGGTGCAGGAAGAATGCGGGTCCCGGACGCCAGGGCTTTATGGGTCGAAGTGGACACCTACCTGGGCGCACAAACAATTTGGCAGATTGTCACGTGAGCCATTTGGTCGCGCTTGCGCGGGTCATCCCCCGCCCAGCACCAGATCGTCGCGATGGATCATCTCGGTACGTCCGGTGAAGCCGAGGATGCTTTGGACATCGGCCGAAGAGCGGCCTTTGATCTTGTCGGCGTCGGCGGCGTCATAGGCGATCAAGCCGCGGCCGACCTCGGCGCCGTCGGGCCCCCGCACCACCACGGCATCGCCGCGCTCGAACGTGCCCTCGACCTTGATCACGCCCGCCGGCAGCAGGCTCTTGTTGCCGCGCAGCGCCTTGACCGCGCCGGCATCGATCGTGAGCGCGCCGCGCGGCTCGAGCGAGCCCGCGATCCATTTCTTGCGCGCGGTCACCGGATTGGCCGGCGTGAGGAACCAGGTGCAGGGCGCGCCATCGATGATCCGCTGCAGCGGATGCGGTACATGACCGGACGCGATCACCATATGCGTGCCGGCGCTGGTGGCGATCTTACCAGCCTCGATCTTGGTGCGCATACCGCCGCGCGCTAGTTCGGAATTCGATGCACCAGCCATGGCTTCGATGTCCGGCGTAATGCGCTGTACCAGCGGCACCAGCTTGGCATCACGTCCGGCGCCCGGCGGCTTGTCGTAAAGTCCATCGACATCAGACAAGAGCACCAGCAGATCAGCGCTCATCATGGTGGCGACGCGCGCGGCCAGGCGATCATTGTCGCCGTAGCGGATTTCGGTGGTGGCGGTGGTGTCGTTCTCGTTGATCACCGGCACGCTGCGCCATTCCAACAGCTTGGCGATGGTGGAGCGGGCGTTGAGATAGCGGCGGCGTTGTTCGGTGTCGCCGAGGGTGACCAACACCTGACCCGCGGTCATGTTTTGCGCGCCCAGGCTCTCCGACCAGGAGCGCGCCAGCACGATCTGCCCGACCGCGGCGGCGGCCTGGCTGTCCTCGAGCTTGAGCGCTCCCGCCGGCAATTTCAGCACCGAGCGACCGAGCGCGATGGCCCCCGACGATACCACCAGCACGTCACGCGGACCCTTGTGCAGGGCGGCGATATCGGCGGTGAGCGAATCGAGCCAGGCGCGCTTCAGCCCGCCGGCGGCGGCATCCACCAGCAGGGAGGAGCCGACCTTGACGACGATGCGGCGGAAATCCTTGAGCGACGGCATTTTCGACATAGATTCAGCAGAATGGCAGAGCGGCCGTGTGGGCCGAAGGGACGTGGCGTCGTGTCTCGCCGCCAAGATGCCCCTTCAAACGGCCCGTTTGGCGTGCCACCCTCTCCCATAAGGGACGGCGCTTTGCAATCGCGGGCGGCAAGACCGCGCGCGGGAACCCGGCCTGGGACGGAACGGTCCGCAATTCAGGCCGTTGCCCGCCCGCGGTCTTCAAACCGGGACCAAGACATGTCGCTGTTACTGTATCTCGCGGTACTGCTGATCTCGGTTTCGAGCGTGGTGTTCGGGCTCGGCTGGGTCGCCGCGCCGGAACCGCAGTACAAGGCGCCCCCGGTGCACGTGGCAGTCCCGGCTTCCGCGTCGGCGCCCAAAGCCGACGCGCACCTGAGCCCGATTCAACCGACCGTTTCCGCCCCCCAGCCAGCGGCTTCCGCCCCGCCGGCCGTGGTGTCCGCATCGCCGCCGGCCGCGCCGGCTGCACCCGTCCGATCGGCCGTGACGTCGGCGCCGCCACCGGCGCCTGCCGCGCCGATTGCCGCAACGCCCGGTCCCGATCAGGCGACAGCAGCCGCGGTGGTCGCGCCGCTACCTCCTCCGGCGCCGCCAGCCTGCGACGTTCAGGCCTGCGCGGCGGCCTATCGTTCTTTCAACGCCGCGGATTGCACCTATCAGCCTTTCGACGGTCCGCGCCGCCTTTGCACCAAGGGCACGCCGCCGGCGAAGCCCGCAGGGAGCGCCGCGCTGCCGGGCGTCGATACGCGAGCGGGGGCCGCACAGGCGCAGGTGCCGGCGTGTCATGTAGCGGCCTGTGAGGCGGCCTACCGGACCTTCGATCCGGCCGACTGCACCTATCAGCCGAGCGACGGGCCGCGGCGACTTTGCACCAAGTGAGCGGCGCTCAATAGACCACCACGCTGCGGATGGACTTGCCTTCGTGCATCAGCTCGAAGGCATGGTTGATCTCGTCGAGCGGCATGGTGTGGGTGATCAGATCGTCGATATTGATCTTGCCCTCCATGTACCAGTCGACGATTTTGGGCACATCGGTGCGCCCGCGCGCGCCGCCGAAGGCGGTGCCGCGCCAGACCCGGCCGGTGACGAGCTGGAACGGGCGCGTTGCAATCTCCTGGCCCGAACCGGCGACGCCGATGATGATCGACTCGCCCCAGCCGCGATGGCAGCATTCCAGCGCTTGCCGCATGGTGTGCACATTGCCGATGCATTCGAACGAGAAGTCGGCGCCGCCGCCGGTGAGATCGACAATGGCCTGCACCACCTTGTCGCGGCCGACTTCATCGGGGTTGATGAAATGCGTCAGGCCGAATTTCTCGGCCATGGCGCGCTTTTGCGGATTGAGGTCGATGCCGATGATCTTGTCGGCGCCCACCATCTTGGCGCCTTGGATCACATTGAGCCCGATGCCGCCCAATCCGAACACCGCGACATTGGCGCCCGGCCACACTTTCGCGGTGTAGATCACCGCGCCGATGCCGGTGGTGACGCCGCAGCCGATGTAGCAGATCTTGTCGAAGGGGGCGTCCTCGCGCACTTTCGCCACCGCGATCTCCGGCAGCACCGTGAAATTGGCGAAGGTCGAGCAGCCCATGTAGTGGAACACGGGATCGCCGTCGCACCTGAATCGCGATGTGCCGTCCGGCATCAGGCCCTTGCCCTGCGTCGCGCGGATCGCCGTGCACAGGTTGGAGCGGCGCGACAGACAGGTTTTGCACTGCCGGCATTCCGGCGTGTAGAGCGGGATGACGTGGTCGCCCACTTTCACGCTGGTGACGCCCGCGCCCACTTCGCGCACGATGCCGGCGCCTTCGTGGCCGAGAATCGCGGGGAAAATGCCTTCCGGATCGGCGCCCGACAGCGTGAAAGCGTCGGTGTGGCAGATGCCGGTGGCCATCACTTCGACCAGCACCTCGCCGGCTTTCGGGCCTTCGATGTCGATGGTCTCGATGGTGAGCGGCTCTCCAGCCTTCCAGGCCACCGCGGCGCGGGTCTTCATGGGCGTGTCTCCTCCCGACTTCTCGGGATTTTTAACAGCGCATATCCGCGCTGTCATTCCGGGGCGCGGACGAAGTCCGCGAACCCGGAATCCAGGGCAGCACGAAAAGCTTTGCGATTTGGCTCTGGATTCCGGGTCCGCGCGCTGCGCGGGCGTCCCGGAATGACGGAAGGCGTTACGGCTGCCAGGCTTCTTCTTTCGGCGCCGGTTCTTCCTCGGTGGCTGCACGCGCCGGGCCGATCACTTTGACGAGCGCGCGTAAGACCTCCTGCACGCCCTGACCCGAGGCCGATGACAAGACCAGCGGCGTCTTCTTGCAGGCCTTCTTCAGCTTCGCCGTTTGCGTCTTGATGGCTTCCGGCATCATGGCGTCGGCCTTGGTCAGCGCCACGATTTCCGGTTTGTCGGTGAGGCCCTGGCCGTAGGCTTCCAGCTCGCCGCGCACGGTCTTGTAATCGCGGCCGGCGTCATCGCTGGTGCCGTCGACCAGATGCAGCAAGACACGGCAGCGTTCGGTGTGGCCGAGGAAGCGGTCGCCGAGGCCGACACCTTCATGTGCGCCTTCGATCAGGCCGGGCAGATCGGCCAGCACGAATTCGCGCTCGTCCACGCGCACCACGCCGAGCTGCGGATGCAGCGTGGTGAAGGGATAGTCGGCGATCTTCGGTTTGGCCGCGGTGACCACCGAGAGGAAGGTGGATTTGCCGGCATTGGGCAGACCGACCAGGCCGGCATCGGCGATCAGCTTCAAGCGCAGACGGATGGTGAGCTCCTCGCCGGGCTGGCCGGGATTGGCGTGGCGCGGCGCGCGGTTGGTCGACGACTTGAAATAGGCATTGCCGAAGCCGCCATTGCCGCCCTTGGCGATGGTGACACGCTGGCCCACTTCGGTGAGATCGGCGAGCAGGGTTTCGCCGTCTTCCTCATAGACCTGGGTGCCGACCGGCACCTTCATCACCTTGTCCTTGCCGTTGGCGCCGTGGCGGTCCTTGCCCATGCCGTTGCCGCCGCGCTCGGCCTTGAAGTGCTGCTGGTAGCGGTAATCGATCAGCGTGTTGAGGCCATTGACCGCCTCCACAATGACGTCGCCGCCCTTGCCGCCGTCGCCGCCATTGGGCCCGCCGAATTCGATGAACTTCTCGCGCCGGAACGACACGCAGCCGTTCCCGCCCGCGCCGGACTGGATGTAGACCTTGGCTTCGTCGAGGAATTTCATGGGGTCGATATAGTCTATCGAAGCCCGTCCCGCACCCTCTCCTTGAGGTCACCGCCTCGGCAGGAAACGGGTCGTGCCGTCTTGCTTAATGCGCTCCAGCAGGTCGACCTCCCAGGACAGATATTCGTTCATGGCGCCTTCCTGGGCGCCCGGTCGTTCATAAGGCTTGAGCCAGGCATCGACCGGCTCGTCCGCCAGCCGCTCGCTGGTGGCAAGCGGAAAGCCGGCCGCCGCCCAGGCGGCGTTGCCGCCCTTGAGCCAATGCACCGGGCGGTCGGTCAGCGCCTGCGCTTCCGCCACGGCCAGGCTGGCCAGCAGGCCGTCCTCGCTGGTGAGGATCACCTCGCCGGTCGGCGCGATCTTGGCCAGCGCGCGGTCGAGCCGGGCGCGGATGGCGAACCAGGCGCCGGGAATATGCCCGCGCCGATAGGCCGGGCTGGACGACAGATCGATGATACTGACGTTGTCGATGGCGAGGGTGGTCGAAGGATCGACCGCGCGGTCGGTTGCCGGCGTGCCGAGCAGGGCGGTTGCCGGCTCGCCGGTCTCTTGCTCGGATCCTCGGCCAGCTTCCAGCAGCACGTAAACGTCGCGCCAGCCCATCTGCTTGAGCCAGGATGCGGTCATCAGCGCGCGCGCTTCTTTGTCGTCGCTGAGCACGATGCGGGCGCCCAGCACGCCGGCGTAAAGGTCGGTCGCCTGCACCAGTTGACCGCCGGGCGCCGACAGCGCGCCGGGGAAATGACCGCGCGCGTATTCCCCCGGATCGCGCACGTCGAACAGGTAAGTCGTGCGTGTTGCGTCGGCGCGCCAGCGTTCGAGCGTGGCGCAATCGATGCGAGTGACGCCGAATTTGTCCGCCACGCGCTGCGCGGCGGTGCGCGCCCACGCGAGCCCGCTCTCCGAAACGTCGGGCGCACGCACCGCCTTGCCGCGATCGCAAACAAGGCCGGCGAGGTGCCAGCCCATGGTGCCGTTGCGCAGCGCCACCACCTTGTTGGGCACGCCGGCATTGATCAGCGACTGCGCTCCGATGATGCTGCGGGTGCGGCCGGCGCAATTGACCACGATCGTGGTGGCGGGCGCGGGCACGATGTCGCGCACGCGTAGCACCAGTTCGGCGCCCGGCACATTGATGCCGGTCGGGATCGAGATGTTGGTGTATTCGCCGAACGGCCGGCTATCGAGCACCTTGAGATCGGCACCGCTCCGCATCAGCGCATCGAGCTCGCGCGCGCTGATGCTGGGGGTGCCGCTGTCATGCTCGACGAATTCGCCGAAGGCCTTGCTCGGCACATGCATGCCGGAGAACAGGACAAAGCCCGCCTTCTCCCAGCCGGCGACACCGTCGTCGAGAAAGCCAAGGTCGCTGTAACCGGCGCGCGCCAGGATCGTGGCGGCGCGTTCCGCCAGGCCATCATTGTCATCGATGAGGACAATGCGCGTCGTCTTGCGCGGCACCAGCCGCGCGAAGCGCAATTCGAGCCGGCTGAGCGGTACGTTGCGTGCCCACAAGAGATGACTGCGCGAGAAAATCAGTTCCTCGCGCAGGTCGATCAGCGCGAGCTCGCCGCCGTCGCCGAGCATGGCTTTGACGGCGGCGGGCGTGAGGGGATGAAGAGAATCGGAATTTGACATGGCCGGCCGCGAGTCTTGCGCAAGATGCGGCCAAGCGCCAGCGGTGGTCGGCTTTTCCGTCCCTCTCCCCGTTAGCGGGGAGAGGGAAAAAGCGTTCACATCACCTTCTTCGAGCGGCTCCAGCCCTTCAATGCCGACCAGATGCCGCGCTCGAGCCGGAAGCGGTCGATCGGCGCCGAAGAATTGATGGCGCGAATGCGATAGAGGCCGACGCCGGTCCACTGGAAGCCGCACTTTTCCAGCACGCGGCGCGACGCGGGATTGGTGACGCGCGCACCGGCCTGCAGCGCCTCGTGCCCGAGATCGGTGAAGGCATAGTCGATCAGCGCGTGCAGCGCCTCGGTGGCGTAGCCCTTGCCCCAATAGGGCGCACCCAGCCAGTAGCCGAGCTCCGGCTGGTCGGCGAGCATGGTGATGCCGCAGGCGCCGATGATGGTCCCGTCGCGTAGCGTGATCAGGAAAATGACCTCGCCGATATTGTTGTTGGCCGCCGTAATGAAACTCTCGGCATCCGCCATCTTGTACGGATGCGGAATGCGCGCAGTGTTCTCGGCAATGCGACGGTCGTTGGCGAGCATCGCTACCGTTTTAGCGTCCTCAAGGCACGGCGCGCGCAGGCTGAGCCGCTTGGTCTCGAGGACGGGGATACTGCCCTCGCGTAACGGCGCTCTCGGGAATTCTTCCAGCAGGGTCATGACACGGGCTCCTTGGTTTCCGCGCAAAGCGCTTCAAAAGCGAAGAGGGGGAGCCGGTCATCCGTCTCCCCCTCTCAGAGCCCTACGAGCCCCGCCGGTTTGACTGAATGACCGGCGGACCTCGATTTATGTCCACCGTCTTACTCGGCCGCTGCCTCCGTCATCGGAACTACCGATACGAATTTGCGGCCTTTGGTTTTGGTAGCGAACTGAACCTTTCCATCGACGAGCGCGAACAGGGTGTGATCCTTGCCACAACCGACATTACGGCCGGGATGCCATTTGGTTCCGCGCTGGCGCGCGAGGATGTTGCCGGCGAGCACGATCTCGCCGCCATAGGTCTTCACGCCGAGGCGCCGGCCCGCTGAATCGCGGCCGTTACGCGAAGATCCGCCTGCTTTTTTGTGCGCCATAGTTGTCTCTCGAATTCGTCTCTAGTGTTTACACCGATTCCGTGACGGAATCATCTCACTTCTTCTTGCCTTTTGTGGCAGCCGCCTTGGCCCGCGGTTTGGCCGGCTTTTTCGCCGGTTTCTCCTCCGCCGCGCCCGCTTCGGCCGCTTCCGCCGAGGCTTCCACCTTCGGCTTGGCTGCGCGCTGGGGCCGCGCCGGCGGGGTCGCCGAGGGCTTCGCCCCGTCGGTGAGGATCTCGGTGATGCGGATCACCGAGAACTCGTGACGGGAACCGCGCTTGCGGCGCGAATTCTTGCGCCGGCGCTTCTTGAAGGCGATCACCTTGTCGCCGCGCTCGTGCTGCAGCAGCTCGCCGGCCACCATGGCACCGGCCACGGTCGGCGTGCCGACCGTCGACGTCTCGCCGCCGAGTATCAGCACCTCGCCAAATTCAACCACTTGGCCGGGCTCACCGGCCATCCGGTCGACCCGGATCACGTCTTCGGCGGCCACCCGATACTGTTTGCCGCCGGCTTTGATGACTGCGAACATCTTTCTCGTCCTCGTGTTCGACACCCGGCGCTCGGAACAGGTCCGGACCGGCTTCTTTCAGTCGGTTTGTTGTGTGTTTGTAAGGGCTTAAACGCCCTTTCAAAAACATGCGGGCCGTAAGGCCCGCACTTTCGGCCTTCATATGCGGGCAATGGGCCGTTCTGTCAAGGAAACCGGCCTATTCGGCCCTTCCGGCGACCGGACGGGCGGTCTTGGAGGCGGCCGCGCGGCCCCGGTTCCCGCTAGGACTCGGTCCGCATCGGCGCCGTGGGCGCGGCCGCCGCACCAGTCCAGCTGCCGTTTTCCCCCTCCGGCTGCGCCAGCCGGTAGCCGACACCGAGTTCGGTCACCAGGATGCGCGGGCTATCGGGGTGCGGCTCGATCTTCTGCCGCAGCTTGCGCACGAAGATGCGCAGATAGTGCGTGTCGTGGACGTGGATCGAGCCCCACACTTCCTTCAACAAATGCTGATGCGTGACCACGTTGCCGGCATGCTGGGCGAGCACCTGCAAGAGCCGGTATTCCTTCGGAGTCAGCGCCAGCCGCTTGTCGTTGAGCAGCACGGCGCGGGCGGCGAGATCGATGGTCAACGGGCCGACCTTGACCAAGGGCTCGCCGCTGACCGCACGGATTTGTCGCCGCAGCACCACCCGCACGCGCGCCAGCAGCTCGGCCATGCCGAACGGCTTGACTACATAGTCGTCGGCGCCGAGTTCGAGCAGGCGCACCTTCTGGGCCTCGGCGGCGCGCACCGAGAGCACGATGATCGGCACGCTCGACCAGGAACGGATGCGCTCGACCACTTCGGCGCCGTCCATGTCGGGGAGGCCGAGATCGACGATCACCAGATCGATTGGCCTTAGCGTCGCCGCGCGGATCGCCTCCGCGCCGGTGCCGGCCTCATAGACCGTGAAACCGTTGAGCTCAAAGCCGGTGCGCAAGAAGCGCCGGATTTGAATCTCGTCATCGACCACGAGCACGCTTGAAGAATGCTCACTCATCTTCGTCGCCCTCTAACTGCGGGACGGCGGCCTGCGTCACCGGAATTTCGATTGTCACCGTGGTGCCCTGGTCGGGACCGGTGCTGGTGGCGTTGATACTGCCGCCATTAGCCGCGATAAATGCGTTCGCGATCCACAGGCCGAGGCCTGAACCGCTGCTCTGCGCGGCGTGACGTTCGCCGCGTACGAAACGATCCCACATCTGCGCGCGTTCGGCCTGGGTAAGACCGCTGCCTTCGTCCTTGACGCTGATGGCCAGGACGCCGTCATGCGCCTGCGCCGACAGCGCGACGCGCGAGCCGGGGGAAGAATATTTGACCGCGTTGTCGAAGACCTGCACCAATGCCTGCTGCACCAGCACAGGATCGACGTGCACCAACGGCAGGTCGCGTCCGATATCGATGGTGACCTGCCGATTGGCGAGCCGGCGACGGCAGCGATCGATCGCCGAATGGATGATATCGGCGGGCTCGGCCCATTCGCTGCGCGGTTTGACGCCCTCGCTGCTGATGCGGCTGGCATCAAGCAGGTTCTGGATGTCGTTGTTGAGACGCTCGGCCTCGTTGTGCACGTCCTGCACCAGCGCCTTGAGCTTCTTCTCGTTCTGCAAGGCCGGTGCCGCATTCAGCACGGTGGCGGCGCCGATGATGGAGGCGAGCGGCGTGCGCAGCTCATGACTGACCGAATCGATCAACGCTTCGCGCAATTGATCGGTCTGCGCCCGCATGCGCGCTTCGCTGATGGCGTGGGCGATGTCGAGCCGTTCGAGGGTGGCGGTAGCGGCCGCCAGCACGGCATCGACCCGCAGACGCAGTTCGTCAAATCCAACCTGCGTTTCGCGTCCGAGATCGATGGCGATCACGCCGAATTCCGAATTCTGCGGCGAGACCGCGCGGACCAGCCAGATCTCGCCGTTATCGGCGGTGACTTTGGCGCTCGCCGCCTCGTGCTTGCGGCCGGCTGCGACGTCGACCACCTGATCGAGCACCATCTGCGGCACCACCCCGCCGGTGCGCCGCGCGCCGGCGACATTGGAAGCTTCGCGCGCGCTGGCAAACAGGATCACCTTGCGCTGGAGGACGGTGGCGAAATGCTCTTCGATCGCCGAATGGATATCGGAGACGTCGAAGGCGCCCGTCAGCCGCCGCGAGAAGGCGTAGAGGTCGCGCAGGTCGATTTCACGCTGGCGCGACTTTTCCAGCTGCTGGCGGAGGCGGGTGGCGAGTTGGCTGACCATCACCGCAACGGTGATGAACAGGAAAAGGTTGAGAACCTCGTGCGGGTTGGTGATGCGCAGGCTGTAGAGCGGCGGGTAGAAGAAGAAGGCGGACGCCAGAACGCCGCACACGGCGGCCACGATGGCCGGCAGGATGCCCCACCGGGTGGCCGCGATCAGGACCGGCAAGATGTAGACCACGGAGCCGTGTTGCAGCCCGCTGAGCTCCATAATCGGAAACAAGATCGCGGTGACGACCGCCACGAGGCCGATCGTCATGGCGACGTGACCTAATTCCTGACGGACGCGATCGAATTTCGAAGCGCTGGGCATTCGGTAGCCGGCCAGGCGGCGGTCCTTTTCGTGGGGCCAATATATGCCGTTCGACCCTTGTTTGTCTTGGCTCACTTGGTTACATAGCGCCCTTCCGATTGGGGCTTTCTCAAGCCCGATCCGGGCCCCTGGAGAGGTGGCAGAGCGGTTGAATGCACCGCACTCGAAATGCGGCATACGGGTAACCGTATCGGGGGTTCGAATCCCTCCCTCTCCGCCAATTAACTGTTCCCCTATTGAACGGGTCCCAGGTCTCAAAACCTGCGGATTCGCGCACGCCGACGCCCCGGCAGGCGTGTCCACGTGGGTCTGGACCCGCTGATGTAACGGCCGATGCACCGGCCGCACCCGGCCGCCGATCGGTCGGCAGTCTTCGTTTTTCATGCACCAGAGCTTTGCCCGATCAAGGGCCCTGCATTCGGCGGAACGGCAAGAACCCCGGCTTGACAATTGACCCTGACGCGATACCTAAAGGTATACCCACCCCAGGGGGGGTGGGGTAAAAGTACCGGTAATACAAACCGGTAATTCAATAAGGCACTCGCACCATGATCAAGTTGAAAATCGAAGGAATGACCTGCAAGCATTGCGTGAAATCGGTCAGCGAGGCGCTGGCCAAGGTTCCCGGCGTCGACAAAGTGGTCGACGTGAGCCTGGACCAGAAGGAAGCCGTGGTGAGCGGGACGGCGCAACCCGCGGCCCTGGTGAGTGCGGTTGCCGATCTCGGCTACGAAGTTCGGGTGGCCTGATGGAGGCCCACACGACGCATTGCTTGCGCCTCGATCCCGAGGTGCGCGAGGTCGCTCTCAAGCGCATGCGATCCGTCAAGGGACACCTCGATGGCATCGTGCGCATGCTGGAGAACGAGCACACCTATTGCGTCGACGTCCTCAAGCAGATCAAGGCGGTCGAGGGGGCCCTCGACCGCATCGGCGACGTGGTGCTGCAAAGCCACCTCAAGCATCACGTCGCGACGGCGGCCGCCAGAGGCGATGCCGATCAGATGGTCGCCGAATTGATGGACGTGCTGAAGTACCGCTGATCAAGCGGTGAGGTCCGGGAAATCGAGTAGGCGGGACCGATGAGTGAAGATCTGAGTCTCCAAATTCAAGGCATGAGCTGCGCGAGCTGTGTCGGGCGGGTCGAGCGAGCCTTGAAGAAGGTGCCTGGGGTCATCGAAGCCAATGTCAATCTGGCCACCGAAGAGGCGCGTGTCGTGGTCGATCCGGCATTGGCCAATGCACAGACCCTGATCGACGCCGTGAAGGGCGCGGGCTACGAGCCGGAGATCGCGCGCACGACCTTCGCGATCGGCGGCATGAGTTGCGCGTCTTGCGTCGGCCGGGTCGAGCGCGCCCTGCGCAAGCTGCCGGGCGTGGTGGAAGCGAACGTCAATCTCGCCACCGAAAAGGCCAATGTCGCCTATGTGCCGAAGACGCTGACGCCGGCCAAGATCGCCGAGGCGGTCGCCGCCGCCGGCTATACGGCGGCTCCGGAACAGGCGGAAGGCGCGGCAAGAAGCGAGCACCACGGCAAGGATGCCGAGCTGTCGGCGCTGCGCCGCGATTTGATCTTCGCGGCGGTCTTCACCATTCCGCTCTTCATCATCGCGATGGGCAAGGACATTCCCGGCCTGAGCGGAGCGATGGTCAGCTTGCTGCCCGAACACGGCTGGATGTGGATCGAGTTTCTGCTGGCGACGCCGGTGCAGTTCTATGCCGGCTGGCGCTTCTATCGCACCGGCTGGGCCGAGCTCAGCCATCTGAACCCAGGCATGAACAGCCTGGTTATGCTCGGCAGCTCGGCCGCCTATTTCTATTCGCTGCTGGCGCTGACCGTGCCGGCGATCTTCCCGCAAGGCACCGCGACCACTTATTTCGAAGCAGCAGGCGTGATCATCACGCTGATCCTGCTCGGCCGTTTCCTGGAAGCGATCGCCAAGGGGCGCACCTCGCAGGCGATCAAGCGGCTGCTGCAATTGCAGGTCAAGACCGCGCGCGTCGTGCGCAACGGCGTCGAAATGGAAATCCCCATCGAGCAGGTCGTGGCCGGCGACCTGGTGCATGTGCGCCCCGGCGAGCGGATTCCAGTCGACGGCGTGGTGACCGAAGGCGCAAGCTATGTTGATGAATCGATGCTGACCGGCGAGCCGATCCCGGTCGAGAAGCATGCCAGCGCCGAAGTGGTCGGCAGCACCATCAACAAGACTGGCGCCTTCACTTTCCGCGCCACCCGCGTTGGCGCTGACACCGTGCTGAGCCAGATCATCAAGATGATCGAGGAGGCGCAGACTTCCAAGCCGCCGATCCAGCAGATGGCCGACAAGATCGCCGGCGTGTTCGTGCCGCTGGTGATGACGGCGGCGGCGATTACTTTCGCGGTCTGGCTGGTGTTCGGGCCGGCCCCGGCGCTCAGCTTCGCCTTCGTCACCGCGGTGTCCGTGCTGCTGATCGCCTGCCCCTGCGCCATGGGTCTGGCGACGCCGACGGCCATCATGGTGGCGACCGGCAAAGGCGCCGAGATGGGCGTGCTGTTCCGC
>JAKAMD010000407.1 GCA_021823875.1 Pseudomonadota bacterium
TCGATTCGATTTTCTTCCCTTGATGCTCAGCCGCCGCGCCTGGCTGACGGGCGCGCTGGCCCTTGCCTTGAGCGGCCCTGCCGACGCGGCGACCACCAAGGCCGAATTCCACGGCTGGGTCCTCCGCTTCCGCGCGCGCGCCGTGAAGCGCGGCATTTCGACGGCGACCTATGACCGTGTGATGAACGCGCTTGTGCCCGACATGAGCGTATTCGATGCGCTGCGTGCGCAGCCGGAATTCACCGAGAAGCTGTGGCAGTACATCAATCGCCGCTGCTCGGATTGGCGGGTGATCACCGGCCGCGAGCGCGCCAAGCAATACGCCTCACTGCTCTCGCGCATCGAGAAGGACTACGGCGTCGACCGCTACATCATGCTGGCGATCTGGGGCATGGAGTCCTCCTTCGGCGACGTGGTGACCAACCCGAAATACATGCGGCCGGTGATCCCGGCACTGGCGGCGCTGGCCTGGCGCGATCCGCGCCGCCGCCGCTATTGGGAAGCCGAGTTGCTCAACGCCCTGGTGATCGTCGATCGCGGCTGGGCCAAGCCCGCCGACATGATCGGTTCCTGGGCTGGTGCCATGGGCCATACCCAATGGATGCCGGAGGTGTGGCTCCACATGGGCGTCGACTTCAACCACGACGGCCGCACCAATCCCTATGGCGATCCGGACGATGCGCTCGCCGGCACCGCGCGCTATCTGGCCGAGCGCGGTCATTATCGCCGCGGTGAGGCCTGGGGCTGCGAGGTGCGCATCCCGCCAAATCGTGTGCGGCTCGCCAACAACCGCTCCTGGCGCACTTACGCACAGTGGCACGAACTCGGCATCAAGCGCGCCGACGGCAAGCCGTTCACCCGTCCCAATGACCGGGTGACGCTGTGGTTGCCTGAACGCGGCGGCCCAGCCTTCCTGACGGGCCAGAATTTCCGCGCGGTCTATTCCTATAATCCGTCCACCTCCTACGCGCTCGCGCTTTGCCATCTCGGCGATCTGATCCGGGGCGATCCGCCGCTGCAGCAACAGTTCCCAGGCGGCGAGCGCATCCCCACCATGGCCGAGGTCAAGGAGATCCAACGCCGGCTCACCGAACGCGGCTTCGATACGGGCGGCATCGACGGGCGCACCGGCAGCGATACCGTCAAGGCTGTGCTCGCCTTCGAGAGGAAGGTCGGCATGCAGCCGGCCGACGGCTATATCGGTCTGAAGGTGTTGGCGCGGTTGCGCGAGGGCCGCTAAATCGGTTCAAATACCGCACGACCGCCCCGCCGGGCGGCGGAAGTGGGGTTCCTCAAAGTGGCCAATACCAATCGTGACCGCGCCGCGCCGGCGCGCGCTGCCGACACCGAGCTTGCCAATATCGACCGCCCCGTGCCTTCCGGCGTCAACGCCGCCGGCTTCGGCAGCGACGTGGTGGCCGACGCGCTGCGCGCGCTCGATGTGCCCTATATCGCCCTCAACCCCGGCGCCAGCTATCGCGGCCTGCACGACAGCCTGGTCAATTATCTCGGCAATGAGAAGCCGCAGATGCTGCTCTGCCTGCACGAGGAGAGCGCGGTCGCCATCGCCCACGGCTACGCCAAGGTGACCGGCAAGCCGCTCGCCGTTGCGGTGCATTCCAATGTCGGGCTGATGCACGCCACGATGGCGGTGTTCAACGCCTGGTGCGACCGCGTGCCCATGGTGATCCTCGGCGCCACCGGGCCGGTCGACGCCACCAAACGCAGGCCCTGGATCGACTGGATTCACACCGCCGCCGACCAGGGCGCGCTGATCCGCGGTTTCACCAAGTGGGATGACCAGCCGGCCTCGCCGCTGGCCGCGCGCGAAGCGCTGCTGCGCGCCGGCTGGATCGCCACCACGGCGCCGCGCGGGCCGACCTATGTCAATCTCGATGCCGGCATGCAGGAAGCCAAGCTGACCGAGCCGGTCGCCCCGATCGACGCGCAGCGATTCATGCCGGGGGTTCCGGGCGCCGTGCCGCCGACGGCCTTGGCGCAAGCCGCCGAATTACTGCGTAACGCCAAGCAGCCGGTGATCTTGGCCGGCCGCGTCTCGCGGGATCTCGACGCCTGGAAGGCGCGCGTGAAGCTGGCCGAGCGGCTCAACGCGCGCGTCATCTCTGACCTCAAGGTGGCCGCCGCCTTCCCGACCGATCATCCGCTGCATGCCGGTGCGCCAGGTTCCATCGCGCCAACGCCCGAGGGGCTCGAGGCGTTGCGGGCGGCCGACGTCTTGCTCAGCCTCGACTGGCTCGACCTTGCCGGCCTGGTTAAGCACGCCGGCGGCGCGCTCGCCGCCAAGATTGTGCAGGTCTCGCTCGACCATCGCCTGCACAACGGCTGGAGCATGGACTACCAGGCGTTGCCGCCGGTCGATGTCATGCTCGATTGCGAGCCGGACCTGGCCGTGCCGGCGCTGATCGAGGCGCTCGGTCCCGGCACGCGGCATGCAGTGGCGGCGCGCGACAGCGCACCGTTCAAGCCGGCCGGCGACAAGCTCACCGTCGATTACCTGGCCGATGCGCTGCGCCGCGCGGTCGGCGAACGTCCCGCTTCGCTCACCCATGTATCGCTGTCCTGGAACGGCGCGAGCTGGCCGCTGTGCCATCCGCTCGATTATCTCGGCAGCGACGCCGGCGGCGGCGTGGGCGGTGGTCCCGGCATTTCGGTGGGCGCCGCGCTGGCACTGAAAGGCTCGGGCCGGTTGCCGGTCGCGGTCTGCGGCGACGGCGATTTCCTGATGGGCGTCACCGCGCTGTGGACGGCGGCGCATTACCGTATTCCGCTCCTGATGGTGATCGCCAACAATCGTTCCTTCTTCAACGATGAACTGCACCAGGAGCGCGTCGCCCGCATGCGCAACCGTCCGGTCGAGAACCGCTGGGTCGGCCAGCGCATCTCCGAGCCCGACATCGACCTTGCCGCCATGGCGCGCGCGCAAGGCGCGGAAGGTTTCGGACCGGTGACCGCGATCGGCGATCTCGAAGCCACTTTCGCGCAGGCGATCGCCGCGGTCGAAGCCGGCCACGTCGCGGTTGTCGATGTGCGCGTCGAACCCGGCTACAGCGCGGCCACCACCGCGGTCATGAGCCGCAAGAGCGAGTGATCATGTCCGAGAGTGCCAACAACGCCGCCATCTTGACGGTTGCCGACATCATCGTGCGCTTCGAGACCACGGAAGGCGCGATCACCGCGGTCGACGACATTTCCTTCGAAGTCAAGCAGGGCGAGTTCCTGTCGGTCATCGGCCCCTCCGGCTGCGGCAAGTCGACCTTGTTCAACGTCATCGGCGGCTTGCTGACCCAGCACACCGGAGTGGTCAGCGTCGCTGGCGAGACCATCGACGGCCCGCACAAGTCGATCGGCATGGTGTTCCAGGAGGAATCGACCTTCCCCTGGCGCAACGTGGTCGACAACGTCGCCTTCCCGCTTGAGCTCACCGGCATGCCGCGCGAC
>JAKAMD010000408.1 GCA_021823875.1 Pseudomonadota bacterium
CCGCCAGTTCTGGAAGATGTTCTACGACGAAGGCGCGGTGGTGGTGGCCTC
This sequence comes from Pseudomonadota bacterium, assembly GCA_021823875.1. Taxonomy (GTDB): domain Bacteria; phylum Pseudomonadota; class Alphaproteobacteria; order Rhizobiales; family Xanthobacteraceae; genus Pseudolabrys. The sequence continues at coordinate 52 of JAKAMD010000408.1, forward strand.
GAGCTATACCAAGGTGGGCGGCGTCTATGACCTTGGCTTCCGCCACGATCCCGACAAGCCGCTCGAGACTTTGGCGGAGTATTGCCTCGGCGTTTATACCAACCGCAACCTGCCGCAACGCATCGATATGCTGGCCAATTACATCAACGAGTATGAGGCCGACGGTCTGCTGATCAATTCGATCAAGAGCTGCAACAGCTTCTCGGCCGGCCAGCTGCTCATCATGCGCGAGGTGGAGAAGCGCACCGGAAAGCCGGCGGCCTTCGTCGAATCCGATCTGGTCGACCCGCGCTACTTCTCCGCCGCCAACATCAAGAATCGTCTGGAAAGCTACTTCCAGATGGTCGAGCAAAAACGCGCCGCCGCCTAGGAGAGACCCATGAAAACCTTCGTCGGCATCGACCTCGGCTCGACCACCACGAAATCTGTGCTGCTCGACGAGAACTGCGGCATCATCGGGCGCGGCATCACCAATTCGCGCTCGAACTATTCGACCGCGGCGCGCGTGGCCAGCCAGGAAGCGCGCATTGACGGCCGCTTCACGCTGTTCCGCCGCGCGCTTACCGAGAAGGGCGGGTTGGGCAGCCAACTCGAGGAGTTCCTGGCAGCGCTGGAACGCGCCTTCCGGCTCGAACAATTCGTCGAGCAGCTCGACGATCTGGAGCAGACCTGCGTCGGCTATATCCAGGGCGATCGTTTCAGCGGGCGGGAAGGCGGCATCAAGGAAGCCGTCGGCGAAATCTTCAAGCGCCTGCGCGCCGAGGCACCCGAACTCTACGCGCCCGGCGCCAAGCGCAAGTCCGACTTCTTCCGCGATATCGCCGGCTCCCGCTATCACGTGCAGGCCGAAGAACTAGCGCGCGCCTCCGGGCAGCCCTACGAACTGCTGATTAACCTCTACGACAAGTCGATCATCGAGGTGGAGAACCGGCCGCCGGAAGGCAATCTGAGCGACAAGTTCCGCCGGGCGCTCGCCCGCGTGCTCGCCACCGGAACGGCGGCGCAGTCGTCGGCCGCCGCGATCCAGAAGATCATCGAGGACACGTTGGGCATCGAGCTGGAGGAGACCTATCTGGTCGGCACCGGTTACGGCCGCGTGACCTTGCCGTTCTCCAAGGAGCACATCCGCTCGGAGATCCTCTGCCATGGTCTCGGCGCGCACATGATGTATCCCAAGACGCGCACCGTGCTCGACATCGGCGGCCAGGACACCAAGGGCATCCAGGTCGACGCCAACGGCATCGTCGAGAACTTCCAGATGAACGACCGCTGCGCCGCCGGCTGCGGCCGCTATCTCGGCTACATCGCCGATGAGATGAACATGGGCCTGCACGAATTGGGCCCGCTGGCCATGAAATCCGACCGGCCGGCGCGCATCAACTCGACCTGCACGGTGTTCGCCGGCGCCGAGCTGCGCGACCGGCTTTCGCTCGGTGAGAAACGCGAGGATATCCTGGCCGGTTTGCACCGCGCCATCATCCTGCGCGCGATCTCGATCATTTCGCGCTCGGGTGGGGTCACCGACGAGTTCACCTTCACCGGCGGCGTCGCCAAGAACGAGGCGGCGGTGCGCGAACTGCGCAAGCTGATCAAGGAGAACTACGGGGAGGTGACCATCAACATCAACCCGGAGTCGATCTACACCGGGGCCCTCGGGGCGGCCGAATTTGCCCGCCGCGCCTATAACGGCGAGACGCATGGGAGCGAAGCATGACGATAGCCGCAGGCATCGACGTCGGCACCGGCGCCGTCAAGGCCGCGATCTTCAAGGTCGAGGACGGCAAGGAAACCTGGCTCTCACGTTCCTTGATGCGCATCCGCCAGCGCGATCCCATGGAGCTTGCGCGGGTGGCCTTCGACCAAACGCTGGAGGACGCCGGTCTCAAGGAAAGCGAGATCGACTATGTGGCGACCACCGGCGAGGCGGAGAGCGTGCCGTTCCATACCGGTCACTTCTATTCGATGACCACCCATGCGCGCGGCGCCATCTATCTGGAGCCGGAATCGCGCGCCGTGCTCGACGTGGGCGCCCTGCATGGCCGTGCCATCAGCGTCGACGATCGCGGCAAGGTCGTCAGCTACAAGATGACCAGCCAATGCGCCTCCGGCTCGGGCCAGTTCCTGGAGAACATCGCCCGCTATCTCGGCATCGCCCAGGAGGAAATCGGCTCGCTGTCGCAGCAGGCCGACAATCCGGAGGTGGTCTCCAGCATCTGCGCGGTGCTGGCCGAGACCGACGTGATCAACATGGTCTCGCGCGGGATTACCGCGCCCAACATCCTCAAGGGCATCCACCTGTCGATGGCCAACCGCCTGTCCAAACTGTTGAAATCAATCGGCGCCAGCCATGGCGTGGTCATGGCGACCGGCGGGCTTGCCCTCGACAAGGGCCTGATCGAGGCGCTCAAGGAAGATATCGCCGCCATGAAGGACATGAAGTCGGAAGTGCGCAGTCACCCCGATTCGATCTACGCGGGCGCCATCGGCGCCGCGCTGTGGGGCGCCTACCGGTTCGACAAACTGGCCGCGCAGGGTAATCTGCCGAAGGTGGCTTGATTTAGGAGAGGAAGCAAAATGGCACTGATGATCAATGAAGCGTGCACGGCCTGCGATGCCTGCGAGCCGGTCTGCCCGAACAATGCGATCACCGCGGGCAATCCGATCTACGTGATCGATGCGCTGAAGTGCACCGAATGCGTCGGCGCCGAGGACGAGCCGCAGTGCAAGCTGGTGTGTCCGGCCGAATGCATCGTGCCCAATCCCGACTTCGAGGAAAGCCAGGACGAGTTGCTCGCCAAGTACCAGAACTTGCACGGCTGACCCATGGATTTTACCAACCGCATCAGCCAGACCTTGCACGACGAGCATATGGCCACCATCGCGCTGATGGAGCGGCTCGAGCTCATCATCGCCAAGTTCCGCAAGGGCACGCCGCCGGACGCCAAGGATCCGGCGGTGGCGAAGCTCCTGGCCGATCTGTCGGTGGGCCTGACCCATGAGCTGAACCACCATTTCGACTTCGAGGAAGAGGAGCTGTTTGGCTATCTCACCGAAGTCGGCGAAGAAGCACTCGCGACCCACCTCACGGAGGAACATGGCGTCATCCGTCCGCTCGCGAGCGCTCTGGTGGAACTGACCGAAGAGGCGCGAGGGCAAGGTTTCGACGCTTCGCGCTGGGACGAGTTTCGCCGGGTCGGCGAGGACCTCAATTCTTCGCTGGTGCCGCACGCCCAGAAGGAAGAGATGGCGCTGCTGCCGGTACTCGACGAGAACATGGATGCCGAGACTGAACTGAGGCTTTTCGAGAGCTACGTGGAAAACGTGTGAGGGACCATGAGTGCACCGAACCCCACCGCCAGCCGCAATACCCGGGCGCTTAATGCCGAAATTTCCAGCGCATTTCTA
>JAKAMD010000409.1 GCA_021823875.1 Pseudomonadota bacterium
TCGGCGATGCGGCAAGCTTCGATCAGCCTACGCAGAAAGCGCGCGGCATCGACAGCGTGATCGTCAACGGCGTGCCGGTATGGCGCGAAGGGCGCAGCACCGGCGCGCGCCCGGGCCGGGTGCTGCGCGCAAGCGCGGGCACGGTCCTGCGCGCTTCTCTGCCATAAGGAGAACGGCATTCTTTTCGCTACCGCGCCATCGGGCTGCTCGAAGCGGATTTGCACTGCAGTTCTGCAAGGCATGACCGTTCTCGCTTTGGCGGGTCTGGCCGCTTGCGGCAGCGGCGGGAGTTCGGGCACGTCGACTACCTCGGCAGCGTGGATTCAGGGTGTGTTTGCGCCGTCGTCGAGTTTCGCAGCGCAGTGTGCAATGCCACGCACCGGCACCGATCCCAACACCGGCCGGTTGTTTCCAGACGTGCAGGGCTCGACGCTCAGCGAAAATAACTATCTGCGATCGTGGACCAATGAGGTGTATCTCTGGTATAGCGAGGTCCCGGACCTTGACCCGGCGGGCTACAGCACGGCGAAATACTTCGATCTGCTGAAAACGCCCGCGATCACACCGACCGGCAAACCCAAGGATAGATTTCACTTCAGCTATCCAACCGATGTTTGGGAACAGTTATCGCAGTCGGGCGTGCAAGCGGGGTATGGCGCGGAGTGGGCGCTGGTCGCCAAGACACCGCCTCGCAAAGTGATGGTTGCGTTCACCGAGCCGGATTCACCTGCAACGGCCGCAAATATCGGGCGCGGGGCGCAGCTGCTGACAGTGGACGGCGTCGATGTCAGCAGCGGCAGTGCCGCCGCGCTGAATGCCGGCATGTTCCCGGCGAGTGCCGGCGAGAGCCACACGTTCGCGGTTCTCGATCCCGGCGCATCGGTGCCACGGACTGTCACCTTGCAGTCCGCCAATATCACCAGCGCCCCGGTGCGGAGCGTGAAGACGGTGAGCAGCGCGAGCGGAACCGTCGGCTATATCCTATTCAACGACCACATTGCGACCGCAGAGAGTCAATTGATCGCCGCGGTCACCCAGCTCGGGTCCGCCGGCGTCAGCGATTTGGTTCTGGATATTCGGTACAACGGCGGCGGTTATCTCGATATTGCCAGCGAACTGGCTTACATGATTGCGGGTCCGGCGCAAACCATGGGTCGCGCATTCGACAGCATTCGATTCAACGACAAATATCCCACCACCAATCCGGTGACCCTCCAAGCGCTGACACCGGTTCCATTTCATAATCAATCGCAGGGATTTTCCGTCTCCAGCGGCCAGGCTCTGCCGACGCTGAATTTGACCCGCGTCTATGTGCTCACGAGCGCCGACACCTGCTCCGCCAGCGAAGCGATCATCAATGGTTTGCGCGGCGTCGGCGTACAGGTGATTCAGCTCGGTTCGACGACTTGCGGCAAACCGTATGGCTTTTATCAGCAAGACAATTGCGGCACAACGTATTTCACGATCGAGTACAAAAGCGCGAACGATGTGGGCTTTGGCGCTTACCCCGACGGTTTCTCGCCGCAGAATGCCGCCGGCGCAACCGGCGTCTTGATCCCGGGTTGCTCGGTGGCGGACGATTTTGCTCATGCGCTCGGCGATCCGCTCGAGGGACAATTTGCGGCAGCGCTGGCCTATCGCATGACTGGGAGTTGTCCGGCTCCAACCGGAATCTCGCCGAACGCCGTCGCCCTGCGCGCGCTGCGCGGCGTAACGCCATCTGACGATTTGCCGGCAGTGGATGCCGCGCTGCGCAAGCCGCCCCTGCGCGAGAATCGCTGGTATCGGTAGGCAAGAGATGCGCGCGACGGCACAGCTGCAAATTGCGATCGCGCTGGGCGTGATCACGGCATGCACGACAAGCCCTGCCGCGAAGGACCTGCCTGCCATCATCGTCCGTCCCGATGCGCGAAGCCGCGCAGAATTGCAGGCGGCGGTGAGCAAGGCGCTTAATCGAACATCGGTGATCCTGGCCGAGGACGCGTTGACGCACAACAGCAGCTTGAGCATAGAGCCTGTGCGTTTGCGCGATCGGCAAGGCAGCCTTGCTCAAGGACGGGCGCAGGGGCGCGAGACGCGCATGCCCGAGCAATTTCATCTGCTTAAAAGCGGGCATCACTGTGTCCTGGTACATGAGAGCACCGGCCAGCGCACGGAATTAGCGAATACAAAATGCGCAGAGAAGCGATAAATTCCTGACGCAGTATCGAAAAAGGCGGCACACGCCCTTTTTTCGACGCCCGGCTAAGCCTGCTCGGCGTAGAGCTCGGCCATTACCTCGCGCAGCCAGCGGTTGGCCGGGTCCTGGTGGAAGCGCTGGTGCCAGTGCAGCCGCACCTCAAAGCTCGGCATGGAGAGCGGCAGCGGCAGCACCTTGAAGTTGCCCATCTGCGCGAACACGGCGGCGACGCGCGAGGGCACGGTAACGATGAGTTCGGTGCGCGCAAGAATCATCGGCACCACCAGGAAATGCGGCACGCGCACGGCAATGCGCTCGCTCAGGCCTTCCTTGATGAAGGTCTCCCCGATCACCTGGTGGCCGGTGCCGCTGTAGGACACCAGCACGTGCGCCGCCTCGCGGAACTGCCTGGCGCTGATCTTCGCGCCTATGTTCGGGTGATCGGCGCGCAGCATGCACACGTAATGCTCGCGAAACAGCGGCTGTTGGCGCATGCCCGTGGTCAGTCCGGGCAGGAAGCCCACCGCGAGGTCGAGCTCGCCCGCCTCCAGCGCCGCGTGGACGTCCTTGATCGGGATGCGCACCACTTCTATCTTGATCCCCGGCGCATCGCGCTTGACGCGCTCGAGCAGGCCCGGCAGGAACACCATCTCGCCGATATCCGACATGTGAAAGCGGAAGGTATTGGCCGAACTCCTCGGATCGAAGCCGGCGTGCTGCTGCAGCGCACCCTGGATCAGCCGCAGCGCATCGCGCACCGGCTGCGCCAGCTGCTGCGCGAACGGCGTGGGGCGCATGCCGCGCGGCGTACGCACGAACAGCGGGTCGCCGAACAGCGCCCGCAGGCGCGCGAGCGCATTGCTCATCGCCGGCTGCGACAGCCCGATGCGCTCGCCGGCGACGGTGACGCTGCCCTCGGTCGCGATCGCGTCGAACGCGCGCAGCAGGTTCAGGTCGAGGTCTGCCATATTCACAACTCGCATGTATATCATATTCTTCATCAATTTGACAAATGCATAGGCCGCGCCTAACCTGCGTTGGCAGGAACGCGTAACAAAAGTCATTTTGTTACGGCCCGATTTAGGGGAGCACGAGGGGAGGTATCCCCTCGTATCGTTGCCAACGCGAGGGGACTTGTCCGGGACCAATGCGAGACAAGCACGACGAGGAGAAACCATGTACGAAATCCGCATTCACGGCCGCGGCGGCCAGGGCGCAGTGCTGGCGGGCGGCATCCTCGCCACGGCGCTGGTGCTCGAAGGCAAATACGTCGTC
>JAKAMD010000410.1 GCA_021823875.1 Pseudomonadota bacterium
CGAGCCGAACGGCTTGGCGTAATATTGCTCCCGCTCGGCGCGATCAGGACCGTCGTCACGGCGGCGCTTGCCGCCTTCACGGCGCGGACCGCGGTCATGCCGGTCGGACCGCTGAGCGTCGCGCTCGGACCGTTGCTGACGCTGATGGCGGTCGCGCCGGGCCTCGCGGTCGGGCACCTCGCTCCGGCCGTGAGGACGCGGATGGCGCTTCGGCTCGCCCGCCGTTTCGGCCGGCGCGGCAGCAGCTTCCGATGGCGCCGCAGCGACCTCGCCGCCTTCGGCGGAAGGGGTGGCCGCCTGTGGCGCACGATGCGGCTTGCGCGGGCGATGCGGACGATGCGGTCGGTGCTCGGAGCGGCCGCCGGGCCGCCAAACCTCGTAGAAACCGGCCTCCTCGGTCTTGGTCTCCGCCGAGGCGGCCGTCGCCGAAAGCGCGGCCTCAGGCGTTGCTGCTTCCGGAGCAGCCGGTTCGGACGCCGCCATCATTTCGGGAGAGGCTGTCGCTTCCGCCGGTGCCGGCTCGGGTGCTGCCTCAACCGGCGCCTCGCCGGCGGGCGTCGTTTCCGCCGGCGGTTCACCGGCCTCGGGCATCAACTCGGCATCGGGCAACGGCGCTTCGGCCGCGGCGGCGATCAACGGTTCGATCAGGGCCTCGGCTGACGGCTCGATCGCCGTCTCGGCCACCGCCTCAGCAGGAACCTCGAGCGTGGCCGCAGGCGCTGGTGCCGCCTCGGTCGCCGCAGTTTCCGCCGGCTTTTCGGCCTCCGGCGGTTTCGGCCGGCGCTCCATGCGATAGCCGAGCGCGCGCAGGATGGAGGCGAAGTCCTCGCCGGACGCGCCGGTGAGCGAGGTCATGGCGCCGGTCACGGTGAAACTGCGGCCATCGACGGCGCCATCCGGCTTGGACGTTGTCGTGCCCTCGCGCCAAGCCAATGCCGGCCGGATCAGATCGGCGAGCCGCTCCAGAATGTCGACGCGCACGGCGCGGTCGCCGCACACACGATAGCCGGCGGTACGGTAAAGCGCCTTCGGCGTTTCCTTCTCGACCGGAATCGAGGTGCGGCCGGAAGCGGCGAGATGCAGGAGTTCGGCCACGCCTTTGGCGTCGGGGCTCTCGTTCTTGAGCGCCCACAATTGCGTCGCCAGCGCGCGCGGCGCCGGCTTCAACAGCGCCGGCAGATAGATGTGATAGGCGCCGAAGCGCACGCCGTGTTTGCGCAAGGTGGCGCGCGCCGGCTGGTCGAGGCCCTTGACCTCTTCCGACACGCGCTGGCGCTCGAGCACGCCGAGCGCTTCCACCAGTTGGAAAGCGATGCCGCGCGCCATGCCGGTGATGTCTTCGCCGGCGGCGAGCGAGAACAAGGGCGCCAGCAGTTTCTCGATATGGGTCTTGAGCCAGACATCGAGCCGCGTCTGCACCAAATCGCGCGCCGGACCGGTCAAGTGTTCGTCGGCCAGAATGCGCAGGCGCGGCCGCAAGGTGTCGTCGCCGGAGGCGAGACGGCTTACTGCATCGCCCAGCCAGCGCACCACGCCATCATTGGCGAGCACGATCTGGTCGTTCGGCGCATGCGACAGGCGGGTGGCGCGCGCCTCGATCTCGCCGGCCAAGGCCTTCTGCGCGGCCGCATTGAGCGCCTTGGCTTCCGAGCCGGCAGCGCTGGCGTCGGGCGCGAACATGAATCCGTCCAGGCGCCCGATGGCGTGACCCTCGACGATCACTTCGCCTGATTTTCCGATTTCGGTTTCCAACATCGTCTTCTCTCGTAGCCGTCGCATCAACACACTGGTGCGGCGATCCACGAAGCGCTCGGCCAGTCGCTCGTGCAGCGCATCGGACAGCTTGTCCTCGACCGCGCGGGTAACGCCTTGCCAATGCTCCGGGTCAGCCAGCCAATCCGGGCGATTGGCAACGAAAGTCCAAGTCCTAACATGCGCGATCCGGTTGGAGAGAGTGTCGATGTCGCCATCGGTCCGGTCGGCAAGAGAAACCTGGCGAGCGAACCAATCGGTCGGGATGTTACCCTCTCGCATCAGGAATCCATAGAGGGTCACCACCAATTCTGCGTGGGTAGCCGGCGCGATCTTGCGATAGTCGGGGACCTGACAGGCATCCCACAAGCGTCCGATGGCTTTCGCGCCGGCGGCAAGCGCGCGCACCTCTTCGTCGCGCGCGGCGTGTTCCAAAACGAGAATATCCTCGGCCACCGGCGCGCGGGTGAGGCCCTGCTCGTGCGGCACCGCCGCGAGCGAAGCCTGCAAGGCGCCGAGCGAGGAGAAATCGAGCGCGGAATTGCGCCATTGCAGCATGCGCACCGGCTCGAAAGTGTGGCTCTCCAACGCTTGCACCAGTTCGGGCTCGAACGGATCGCAACGCCCGGTCGTGCCGAAGGAGCCGTCGCGCGTGGCGCGGCCGGCGCGGCCGGCAATCTGCGCGAGCTCGGCCGGATTGAGCCGGCGGAATTGATAGCCGTCAAACTTGCGATCGGACGCGAAGGCGACGTGATCGACGTCGAGATTGAGCCCCATGCCGATGGCGTCGGTGGCGACCAGATAATCGACATCGCCCGACTGATAGAGCGCAACCTGCGCATTGCGGGTGCGCGGCGAGAGCGCGCCCAGCACGACCGCGGCGCCGCCGCGCTGACGGCGGATCAGTTCGGCGATGGCATAGACTTCGTCCGCCGAGAAGGCGACCACCGCCGAGCGGCGCGGCAGGCGGGTAAGCTTCTTGTCGCCGGTGTACGTCAACATCGACAGGCGCGGGCGCGAAACGATATGCGCGCCGGGCAGGAGCTTCTCCACCATCGGCCGCATAGTGGCGGCGCCCAGCACCAAGGTTTCCTCGCGCGCGCGGGCATTGAGCATGCGGTCGGTGAAGACATGGCCGCGCTCGAAATCGGCGCTGAGTTGGATTTCATCGATGGCGAGAAAGGCAACATCGAGATCGCGCGGCATGGCCTCGACGGTGGAGACCCAATAGCGCGGGTTCGGCGGCTTGATCTTCTCCTCGCCGGTGATGAGAGCGACGGATTCGGCGCCGGCCCGGTCGACCACCTTGTTATAGACCTCGCGCGCGAGCAGGCGCAGCGGCAGTCCGATCACGCCGGACGAATGCGCCAGCATCCGCTCGATGGCGAGGTAGGTCTTGCCGGTATTGGTCGGCCCGAGCACGGCGGTGACGCCATGGCCTCGGGCACGCGCGGATCGGTTGCCTTGCGAAGAAAAAGAAATCGTCATTACGCGTCCGAACTGGCGGCGAGGGCCTCGCCGCGGGGCTTCTGTATCACAATGCGACGCCTGTCGGGTCCCGGGTTAAGCATTGGAACGAGTCTGGAACGAATCGCGCCCGAATCGCTGACTCAGGGGTTGTGCAGATTCGTTCACGGCGACATCTGGCCGACCCTCCTCGCATGGCCACAAGATCGGGTAGCCGGGGCGGATTCTGA
>JAKAMD010000411.1 GCA_021823875.1 Pseudomonadota bacterium
CTGGCCGGCGAGATCGGTCATCACACCGCCGGCTTCGTGCACCAAAAGATCGGCCGCCGCAAGGTCCCAATCGTGGCCGCCCTTGCCTGCAAAAGCGGCATCCAGTTCACCCTGTGCCACGCGCGCGAGCCGCAACGCCAGCGAGAAAATCTTGGGCTCGGCCCGGATATCGGGGGCCAGGCCGGTGATGCGCTCGAGCGTGCGCTTGGGGCCGGCCAGACGCGCCCCGGAAAGCCCGCCATCCTTGGTGCGAATGGCGGCGGCGTTGCGCGTGGCGCCGGCGCCGCGCACGGCCAGGAACATCTCTTCGGTCACCGGCGCGTAAAGCGCGGCCAGCACCGGCAGGCCCTGTTCGACCAGCGCCACTGAAATCGTCCAGTCGGCGCGCCCGGTGATATAGGCGCGCGTGCCGTCGATCGGGTCGACGATCCAGGACAAAGGCGCCGCCCGCTCGGCGGGACGCCGTTCGCTTTCTTCCGACAGCCAGCCGGCCTGTGGCGCGAGTGCCGTCAGCCGCGCCTGCAACAGCTCGTTGACCGCGATGTCGCCTTCGCTCACCGGCGAATGATCGTGGCCCTTGTTCCAGTGCTTGAACGGCCGGCGCGCGGTTTCGCGCGCGAGTTCGCCGGCTTCCCGCATGACCGTCTCGAGCGAATCGCGCAGCGACGTCACATCACTGGCCGGCAACGGTCAGTCCCTCCAGGCGCAACGTCGGCGCATTGGTACCGTAACGGAATTCGAGATCGCTGGCCGGCGTCAGATGGCGGAACATGTCGAGGAGATTGCCGGCGATGGTGACCTCGCTCACCGCGTAGGTCTTCTTGCCGTTCTCGATCCAGAAGCCCGAGGCGCCGCGGCTGTAGTCGCCCGTCACCATGTTGGCGCCCATGCCGATCAGGTCGGTGACGTAGAAGCCATCCTTGATGTCGGCGATCAGGTCCTCGGGCGAAACCTTGCCGGCTTCCATGTGCAGATTGCTTGCCGAAGGCGACGGCACCGAGGAAACGCCGCGCGCGGCATGGCCGGTGGTCACGAGATTGAGTTCGCGCGCGGTCGCGCAATCGAGCAGCCAGGAAGCGAGACGGCCGTCCTCGATCAGCGCCAGCCGTTTGCCGGCGACGCCTTCGCCATCGAACGGGCGCGAACGCAAGCCGCGCGGCCGCAAGGGGTCGTCGATGATGCGGATGCCGTCGGCGAACAATTGCTGGCCCATCTTCTCGCGCAGGAAGCTGGTCTTGCGCGCGATCGCAGACCCGTTGACCGCGCTGGCCAGATGCGAGACCAGCGAGCTTGCCACGCGCGGCTCGAACACCACCGGCACTTTGCGGGTCGACACCTTGCGCGGATTGAGGCGCGCCACCGCGCGCTCGCCGGCGAGCCGGCCGATCTTTTCAGCGCTCTCGAGATCGGCGGCGTGGCGCGTCGAGGAATAATCGTAGTCGCGCTCCATGCCGGTGCCGGAGCCGGCGATCGCCATCATGGAGATGCCGTGGCTGGAGCCGAGATAGGCGCCGCGGAAGCCGGCCGAGGTGACCAGCACCATGCCGCCGATGCCGACCGAGGCGGAGGCGCCGCCCGACTTGGAGACGCCCTTGATCGCAAGCCCGGCCTCTTCGGCGGCGCGCGCCTTGGCTTCCAGTTCCTGTACCGTCGGGAGCGTGCGGTCGATCAGGTCGAGGTCGGGCCAATCGTGGGCGAGCTGATCCGGGTCGGCGAGGCCGGCGAATTTGTCCTCCGGCGCGGCCTTGGCCATCGCGACCGCGCGCGCGGCCAGCGCGTCGACGTCACCGGCCAGATCGTTGGAAGAAACCACCGCCTGGCGTTTGCCGACCAGCACGCGCAGGCCGAGATCATCGGCCTCCGCGCTGTCGGTTTCCTCGACCGCGCCTTCGCGCAGTTCCACGGACAGTGACAGCGAACGCACCGCCACCGCGTCAGCGGCGTCGGCGCCATGGGCGCGGGCGGCCTTGACCAGCCGCTCGGTGCGGTCGGTGAGGGCGCTCTGATCGAACAGGGAGGAAACGGGGGCAAGCATGGTCCTGAAATGGCATTGCCGGCGTTCCCGCGCAACCTCACTGCCGACAATTTGCACCGTTGCCGCAACCGCTCGTCAATCATATGGCCGCAAAGAGACCGGCGTTAGCGCCGGTTAACCGCGATCCTTAAGCGGATTCCGACCCCTTTTTGCCATGATTGCCGCAAGCGACCGGGCGCATAAGCCCGGCGCCGGGAGAGTTTGAGGCGTCAACATGCAAAGTGGCGGAAGCCCCGCCGGGTCGGGCCGCGCCCTGCGGCTCGACCCGTTCGCCCTGCCCGTGCGCTATGCGGCGAGCGATGCCGCGGCCGACGGGCGGGTGCGCGATATCGAGCTGCACCGCAGCCGTGTGGTGGTGCGCCGGACGCTTGCCGGCATGCGCATGGCGCTCAACCTGCCGCTTTCGGCCTATGCCGGCGTGGCGCTCGCCCTGACGCCGGATGAGGCCGCGGCCGTGGTCATGCTCGCCCACAAGGACCCTGGGCTCGCGCTGCCGCTGTTCGTCTCGCGCGACGCCGATGAGGTCATGACCGAATGGCGCGTCTGGGGCACCGTCCTCGGCCTGCCGTTGTTGGTGGAAGAAGGCGAGGGCTGGCGCGAACCCTTTGCGCAGCTCGGCGCCTTGCGGCTCGGCGCGGTGCGCGCGCGCCGGCGCCGGCGCAGCGTGTTGCGCAAGCGACGGCCGTCGATTCTCATGCGCCGCCGTTCCGGTCGCATCACCGAGGTAACGCCGGTCTATCGTGGCGAGCACGAGATCATCGCCAGGAATTAAGTTACTTGCAGCGCTGCAGCGTCAGCGTTCCGCCCTGCTGCATCTCTAGCGCGATGTGATCGGCGTCGATCTTGATCAGCGTATAATAGACGCGTCCGTCGCTGACCTGGGCATTGGTAAAGGCGTCGACGACGCTGTAGCGCACGCGCTCGAACGACCTCACCGAGACATTGCGATAGGCCGGCACGCCGCCGCCGCTGTCGGTACGCTGATTGCCGTTGAAGGTGATGACGCGCTTGCCGGTGCAGTCGATGGTGCCCTTGTCGGTGCCGGTGCTCACGCCCCAGCGACCGGAAACCGGATAATTGTCAGCCAGCGCCGGTGCGGCGAGCGCGACCAGCAGGGCGGCGGAAAGGATCAAGCTGCGCATGGCGCAAAAGGTGGCACCGCTGCGCGTAAAAGCAAGGGCCATGGTGCCGGATGCTTAACCGGCTGCGCGTCGATTCACAGCAGTTAACGTTGTCCGGTGCGGTTAACGAGGGAACCGCTCACGGCTTGCCATATCCTCCCGCGGTCGGCGTTTGGATGATGATGGCCTCGCCGGGATCGAGCACGGTGGCGTCGCAGCCGGCCAAGCGCTCCATGCGGCCATCCTTGCGGCGCACCCAGTTCTCGCCGACCTGACCCGGCTCGCCGCCG
>JAKAMD010000412.1 GCA_021823875.1 Pseudomonadota bacterium
TGGCATGGCGCGTGGGTCAGCCGGATGGCCGCGCCGTCCATCCGTCGCCGGAACGGCGCATCGTTCGGCAGTTCGTATTCAATGACTGAACGGGAATTATTGTCTGCGATCAGGAAAAACAGCCGCGGCCGGATCGCTTTCCAAGGTCGAGACCACGAACGACTCGTCCTGGCCATTCGTGATCTGCTTCTCGTGCGCGATGGCGCGATCCATGGCCTCGATCAGGTTTTGCACGTCAACGAAGGCGCCACGCACTTCATTGGTGTGAGGGTCGTCGTTCCGCCGGCGCCGGTAGCCCAGCGCGATCGCGACCGCGAGCCCGCGACGCTCCTCGATCAGCTTTTGTCGCGCGGTCGCCAGCGACTTGATGGGATCAGTTTCGTCGGCCATGTCGAACCCGTTCTCTCGTGTTGACCTGGCAATCCTCCTCACAACAAAAAAACAATCGCTTGCCGAAGTGTCTCCCTTTTGAATCGAAATTCCCGCGATCAGCGGAAATCAACGCGACACGCCGGAATCAGCCCATGGCGAATTGAAGGTTAGTATGCCTCTCGCTTTCCTTGGTGAATCATTGAGACCATGGCGCTTCGCTATCTCGATGCGCTTTTGCCTAAACTTTAGCGCCAACTATAAGCGGTCCCCTTGACGCCTCACGTGGCCCTCTGATCGAACCGCTTGCGCGCCTCCTGGATGGCCGGGCGGTTCTTGCGCGCCCACAGGCCGAGTCCGCTTACCGGCTCGAGCAGCGAGCGGCCGAGCCGGGTCAGCGCGTAATCCACCCGCGGCGGGATGCTTGGCGTCACCGTGCGCGTCACCAGCCCGTCGCGCTCGAGCCCGCGCAGCGTCAGCGTCAGCATGCGCTGCGAGATCGAGCCGAGCGCCCGGCGCAGTTCGTTGAAGCGCTTGGGCCCGTCGCCTAGCGTGGAGACCACCAGCACGGTCCATTTGTCGCCGACGCGGGCGAGCACCTCGCTCACCGCCCGGCAATCCTCGGGCTCATGCAGGTTACCCGGTATCCTCTTTGTGCCTTCTTGCGCGTGCCGAGCAGTCATCTATCTAGCCTCGGTATAAAACCGTAACCGAATAGATAGAGGTTCCCATGGCAAAGCTCAAGCTCGGCATCATCGTCGGTTCCAACCGGCGCGAGTCGATCAACCGCAAGCTGGCGCAGGCGCTGGCCAAGCTCGGCGCCAACGATTTCGAGGCTCATTTCATCGCCATTGACGATCTGCCGATGTACAACCAGGACCACGAGCAGCCGGTGCCGGCGCCGGTCGCACGTTTCAAGGCCGAGGTCGAGACGTCCGACGCGCTGCTGGTCGTCACCCCCGAGCACAGCCGTTCGATCCCCGCCGTGCTGAAGAACGCCATCGACTGGGGCGCGCGGCCCTGGGGCAAAAGCTCATGGCCCAACAAGCCGGCCGCCGTGATCGGCACTTCCGGCGGCGCGATTTCGACGGCAGTGGCGCAGCAGCATCTGCGCGCCGTGCTCGGCAATCAGGGCCTGCACCTGCTGGGCGGCGAGGCCTATATTCAGTTCAAGCCCGACCTGGTGGATGCCGAGGCCGGTGTGACCGACGAGAGCGTACGCGGCTTCCTCAAGGCGTTCATCGACCGCTTTGCCGGCTTCGCCGGCCGCTTCGTGCTGGATCGCGCCGCCGCTGCGTAATGCTAAGCCCGTCATGGCCGGGCTTGTCCCGGCCATCCACGTCTTGCTTTTTGAAGACGAGAAGGCGTGGATGCCCGCGACAAGCGCGGGCATGACGGTCGAGATGTTGGCGTGATGCCTAATGCGCTCATATTATCCGGAACGAACGAAAGGCTATCATCAATGTCCATCCGCCCCGTCAAGCGCGTCGCGCAGTCGGTGCCGACTATGGAGGGCGCCGGCGTCAAGCTACGCCGCGCCTTCGGCTTCGGCGAGACCGGCGAAACCGATCCGTTTCTGCTGCTGGACGACTTCCGCAACGATCGCCCGCAGGATTATCTCGCCGGCTTCCCCTGGCATCCGCATCGCGGCATCGAGACCATCACTTACGTGCTCGCCGGCACCGTCGAGCACGGCGACAGCCTGGGCAACCATGGTACGCTCGGTTCCGGCGACGTGCAGTGGATGACCGCCGGCCGCGGCATCATGCATCAGGAGATGCCGCAGGGCGACGACAAGGGCCGCATGCACGGCTTCCAGCTCTGGGCCAACCTGCCCTCCTCGCTCAAGATGGCGGCACCGCGCTATCAGGACGTCCAGGCCGCCGCTATCCCCGAGATCACCGACGACGACGGCACGCATGTGCGCGTGGTCTGCGGCGAGTTCTGGGGCAAGAAGGGTCCGGTCGACGGCGTGGCTGCCGATCCGCGCTATCTCGACGTGTTCGTACCGGCGGGAAAGCGCAAGACGCTCAAGGTCGAGGTCGAGCGCCACGCCTTCGCTTATGTGTTCGAGGGCGACGGCGCCTTCGCCTATGCCTCCAAGCCGTTCGGCGTGCTGACCGAGAAGCAGATCGACGGCGAGGAAGTGCTGTTCCGCGAGCCGGTCGGCGACCGCTCGCTGGTGCTGTTCGATGCCGGCGACGAGATCACCGTGCAGGCCGGCGAGCGCGGCATCCGCTTCCTCTTGGTCTCTGGCAAGCCGATCAAGGAACCGGTCGCCTGGTACGGCCCGATCGTGATGAACACGCAAGCCGAACTGCAACAGGCGGTGAGCGAGCTGCGCGCCGGCACCTTCATCCGCGACTGAGCAGCGCGCGGCTGATCGGACTTCCTGAAATGACATCGCGAGGGCACGGGTGTGCCCCCGCGATATTTTTTGGTTTCGCTACGCTGACGGCGCCATCAGCGCGGAGCCGTCAGAATTCCTTCCAGTCGCCGTCGGCGTTGACCGCGCTCGCCAGCTCTTCCTGCATCTTGCGGACCGGTCCGCCGCTGTCGCCTGCGGCCACCTGCTTGAGTTGGGGAACCGGTTTCTGCTTCGCGGCGGCCGGCGCTTTCGCGACGGGTGCCGCCGCTTTCGGCTTGGCGGCCGTCATCGCAGCCGGTGCCTTGGCTACCGGCGTCTTGGCGCGCGGCGCGCCATAAGTGCCGTCGGCCTCGCCGATCTGGAAGAAGGCCACGCGCTCGTCCATCGCCTTGGCCTGATCCTCCAGCGTCTTGGCGGTGGCGGCGTTCTCCTCGACCAGCGCCGAGTTCTGCTGCGTGGCCTGATCCATCTGCGTCAGCGCCCGGTTGATCTCCTCGATGCCGGTCGCCTGCTCGGCGCTGGCATTGGCGATCTCGGCGACGATCGCCGCCACGCTCTTGATCGATTCGACAATCTCGTTGAGCGAGGCGCCGGCGCGGTTGACCAGGTCCACGCCGTCTTTGACATGACCGGTGCTGTTGGTGATCAGGTCGGTGATGTCCTTTGCGGCCTGCGAGGAACGCTGCGCCAGGCTGCGCACCTC
>JAKAMD010000413.1 GCA_021823875.1 Pseudomonadota bacterium
TCGGATCGGAAAGGCCGATGATACCCATCTTGTTGCCAGTCTTGGTGCGCCGTTCCTGGCGCGCCACCACGGTGCCGGCCACCTTGCCGGCAGTGACGCCAGCTTTCACCGCGCGCGCGAACTCGGCCCAGGACTGCACCCGCATCTTCTTGAGCACACCGGCATAGTCGTCGAGCGGATGACCGGAGAGGAAGAAGCCGACCGCGTCGTATTCGCGCTTGAGCCGCTCGGCCGGCAGCCAAGGCTCGACATTCGGCAGCACAATGGGCTCGCGCGTATCGCCGCCACCGAACAGTTCGTTCTGGCCGACAGCCGCTGTTTCATGGGTATGCTGTGCGCGGCCGAGGACGATATCGACGCCGGCGAAGACGCGGGCGCGGTTCTGCTCGAATGCGTCGAAGGCGCCGGCGGCGGCCAGGCTTTCCAGCACGCGCTTGTTGATGGCGCGCGGATTGATGCGCGCGGCGAAATCGGCGAGGTCGATGAAGTTGCCGTTCGCGCGCGCGTCGATGATGGTCTGCACCGCCTGCGCACCGACACCTTTGAGCGCGGCCAGGGCATAGATGATGGTGTTGCCCGCGACCTCGAACGGAACCGATGAACGGTTGACGGAGGGCGGATCGAGCCTGATGCCGAGCCGCTTCGCTTCGTCGCGGAATTCCGCCAGCTTGTCGGTATTGTTCATGTCGAGCGTCATGGTGGCGGCCAGGAACTCGACCGGGTAATTCGCCTTCATATAGGCGGTCTGGTAGGCGACCAGCGCGTAGGCTGCCGCGTGGCTCTTGTTGAAGCCGTATTCGGCGAAACGCTCGAGCAGGTCGAAGATGGCGTCGGCTTGAGACTTGTCGATACCGCGCTCGGTGCAGCCGGAGACGAAGCGCGAGCGCTGTGCCTCCATTTCCTTCCTGATCTTCTTGCCCATGGCGCGGCGCAACAGATCGGCTTCGCCGAGCGAATAGCCGGCCAGGATCTGCGCGGCCTGCATCACCTGTTCCTGGTAGACGATGACGCCGAAGGTTTCCTTCAGCACCGGCTCCAGCTTGGGGTGGATGTAGTCGGGCGTCTCCATCTCGTGCTTGCGCGCACAATAGGTTGGGATGTTCGCCATCGGGCCCGGCCGGTAGAGCGCGACCAGTGCGATGATGTCCTCGAAACGGTCGGGGCGCATGTCGAGCAGCGCGCGCCGCATGCCCGCACTTTCCAGTTGGAACACGCCCACCGTCTCGGCGCGCGCCAGCAGGGCATAGGTGGCAGGATCGTCGAGCGGAATGGTCTCCAGATCGATATCGATGCCGCGCCGCTTCACCAATTGCACGGCCTTCTGCAGCACGGTGAGCGTCTTGAGGCCGAGGAAATCGAACTTCACCAACCCCGCCTGCTCCACCCATTTCATGTTGAACTGGGTGACCGGCATGTCGGAACGCGGATCGCGATAGAGCGGCACCAGCTCCGATAGCGAACGATCGCCGATCACGATACCGGCGGCATGGGTGGAGGCGTGGCGGTTGAGGCCTTCCAGCTTTTTGGCGATGTCGAAGGCGCGCTTGACCACCGGCTCGTTGGCGGCCTCCGCCTGCAATTTCGGTTCGTCCTCGATCGCCTTGGCGAGCGTCACCGGATGCGCCGGGTTCTGCGGCACCAGCTTGCACAGCTTGTCGACCTGGCCATAGGGCATCTGCAAGACGCGGCCGACGTCGCGCAGCACGCCGCGCGCCTGCAAGGTGCCGAAGGTGATGATCTGCGCCACCTGATCGCGGCCGTAGCGCTCCTGCACGTAGCGGATCACCTCGTCGCGGCGGTCCTGGCAGAAGTCGACGTCGAAGTCCGGCATCGACACGCGCTCGGGATTGAGGAAGCGCTCGAACAGCAGCCCGAAGCGGATCGGATCGAGATCGGTGATGGTGAGCGAATAGGCGACCAAGGAGCCCGCGCCCGAGCCGCGGCCAGGGCCGACCGGGATGCCGTGCGCTTTCGCCCATTTGATGAAATCGGCCACGATCAGGAAGTAGCCGGGATATTTCATGCGCTCGATGACGCCGAGCTCGAATTCCAGCCGCTCGCGGTATTCGTCCTCGGTGTGCCCCTCGGCGAGCCCCTGCGAGGTCAGGCGGCGGGTGAGGCCCTCCTCGGCCTGCTTGTGCAGTTCGGCCGCCTCGTCGGTCTTGCCGTCGGTACCAACCGAAAAGTGCGGCAGGATCGGCTTGTGCGTCTTAGGCCGGAAGGCGCAGCGCTCGGCGATCTCCACCGTGGATGCGGTCGCTTCTGGCAAATCGGCAAAGAGTTCAAGCATTTCCCGCCGAGTCTTGAAGCGATGCTCGACCGTGAGATGGCGCCGGTCGCCTTCCGCGATCAGCCGGCCTTCGGCGATGCAGATCAGCGCGTCATGCGCCTCGTAGTCGGCGACATTGGCAAAGAACGGCTCGTTGGTGGCGACCAGCGGCAGGCCCTTGGCATAGGCGAGTTCGATCAGCGCCGGCTCGGCGGCGCGTTCGTTCGGCCGGCCGTGGCGCTGCAATTCGACATAGAGGCGGTCGCCGAACAGTTCGAGCAACGCCTCCAGGCGCGAGGCCGCGAGATGGCCCTGCCCGGCGGCAAGCACGAGGTCGAGCGGCCCGCCCGGACCGCCGGTGAGTGCGATTACGCCTTCGGTTTCGCCCTTCAGCCAATCCAACTGCACGCGCGGCGGCTCGTTTGCCGGTGTCTCCAGGAAGGCGCGCGAATTGAGCCGCATTAGACTGCGGTAGCCGGCCTCGCGCGCGGCCAGCAGCACCACGCGGCTGCGTTCGGGATGGGCGTTCGGATTGCGCTGGCCGTGGTCGCTGTCGCCGAAATCGACGGCGAGCGCGCAGCCGACGATCGGCTGGATGCCGTAGCCTGCGAGCTTCTCGGAGAACTCGAGCGCACCGAACATGTTGTCGGTATCAGTCAGCGCCAGCGCCGCCTGGTGATCGGCCTTCGCGAGATCCGCGAGCCGCGCGACCGGCAGCGCGCCTTCGAGCAGCGAATAGGACGAGTGCACGTGCAGGTGCACGAAATCGAGATCGGCCATATCTCTACAGGGCTTGTCTCTAAAGGGCTTGGGGTGATTCCTTGTCCCGCCCAGAGTGCGGACGACGCGCGGCCAAGTCCACCCTCGCCCTGGTGCGCGAACCCGCTATGCCCGCTTTTCGCAGGCGGCTTATTCGTCAAGGCCCGGCCTTGTGCCGGGCATCCACGTCTTACGCCGCTACAGCGCATCAAAGACGTGGATGGCCGGGACGAGCCCGGCCATGACGGCGGACCGGCAGCATCCCGGCGCTAGAAGCTTCCCAGCACCTGCGACCAGATGGCGATCATGCCGACGAACAGCGTGAGCGAAGTCAGCGCGGCGGCTTCCTGGATGACGGCTTTCACCATGGCTCCCTCCCATGAACGAAGAGGGAACATAATTCAC
>JAKAMD010000414.1 GCA_021823875.1 Pseudomonadota bacterium
ACAAAGGGCCATATGAAAAACCTATTGAGCCTAGGCGCCGTCTGGCTACCTGCAGCCCGTTGGCGACTCGGTCCGACACTCACTTATCGCAGCAGCCGCTTCATGGATGAAGCCAATACACAGCTTCTCCAGGCCGGCTGGAACCTTGATTTGCGCAGTTATTGGGAGAGTGCCGACAAGCATTGGTCGTTCGAGGCCGTGGTAGCGAATCTGCATTCCGCCAAAGCATCGTCAGCCACGCATTCCGCAATCATCGGACTACAAACGCTCTACCGCCTCTGAATTCCGTCCCGCTTCTCATGTCCTCGTCGCCGTTCCTGCGCCTGCCAGCCCCAAGACCGCGTATCGCACTGCCGTGGGTCGGCATTGCCGCAGTGTTGCTGGCGGTGGCGGTCAGCCTGAGCGATACGTGGCACAGCGTCGAACTCAGGATTTACGACGCTCTCATGGTGATGACCGCACCGAACAGGGTCGGCCTGCCCATCACCATCATCGGCATCGACGAAGCCTCGTTCGCCCACTTGAAACTGCAATGGCCATGGCCGCGCAGCCTGCATGCCAGATTGCTCGACAAGCTGACCGAAGCCGGTGTCGCCGTAGCGGCGTTCGATGTCGTTTTCGCCGAACCATCTGACGGCACCGATGACCAGGCATTCGCCGCAGCCATTCGTCGCAACGGCAATGTCGTCCTCGCCGCCGATACGAACTATCGTGAAACCGGAGCGACTCGGCAATGGCTGCGCGTCGATCCGCTGCCGCTGTTTACGAATGCCGGTGCAATGCCTGGCCTCGCCTCCGTGCAGATCGACCCCGACGGCATACTGCGTCAGGTACCCGCCGCCCGCGATGCTTTTTGGAGCCAGATACTCAAGGCGCTGGAAAAGCGCAGTCCAGGCGTCGTCGCCACATCCGAAGCAACGCCCGGTTTGCTGATCCGTTACCTCGGCGGGCCGCACACCTTCACCTATATTCCCTATTATCAGATGCTCGAACCCGAGAAATTTCTGTCGGCGAACTGGAAGCGGTTTCTCAAGGACAACATCGTCATCATCGGCAGAGATCTGAACTCGACCACCGATGTCGGCAGCGCTCAGTCGGATATGTTCCAGACGCCTTTTTTCTCGGCGTCGCACGAATTGATGCCCGGCCCCGAAGTTCAGGCCAATCTGGTTGCATCGATGGCCAGTGGTGCCGTCCTTCGGCGAACATCGAAATCGACAACGCTACTGCTGACCTTGATGACCGGATGCCTGTCGGTCCTGCTCATGCGGCGGTGGACGCCGGTACGGAGCAGCCTGATAGGCGCGGCCTTGGTGATTCTGGTGGCCGCCGTCGAGTACGGCCTTTTCTACGGACCGCTGGTCTGGCTCCCGGCCGGCGGCGCTGCGCTAGCAGTGGTGTTCACCTATCTGGCCCAGGGCGGAGTCGCTTACAGTACCGAACTGCGGCAGCGTCGCCAGATCCGGCTGGCCTTCGAGAAATACGTTGCCCCCGCCGTGGTCGAGCAGATCGTGACCCGGACGGAATTCCTGCGCCCCGGAGGGAAACGACAGGAACTGACATTGCTATTCACCGACCTTGCCGGCTTCACGTCGATCGCCGAGGGCATGGATGCCGCCGAGGTGGCCAATCTGCTCAACCGCCATCTGGGCGAAATGACCGAGATCATCCTGCGCCACCAAGGCACGGTCGACAAGTTCATCGGCGATGCGGTGATGGCTTTCTGGGGCGCGCCCGTCGCCGATCCTGACCAGTCCTTGCATGCGCTAGAGGCGGCCATCGAGATGCAGCGCAAGGTCGCGGCCATGCGCGCGGACGTGCTCGCGGCCGGCGGTCCGGAACTGATGATGCGCGTCGGCATCCATCGCGGCGAGTGCATCGTCGGCAACATGGGCGGCGATAATCGCTTCGACTACACGGCCATCGGCGATACGGTGAACCTCGCCTCGCGCCTCGAAGGCGCGAACAAGGTCTATGGTACCGAGATCCTGCTGTCGGACGCGGTGGCAACGGCCCTTGCCGGCCGTGCTCGCCTGCGGCCAGTGGACACCGTGCGCGTCAAAGGCAAACAGTTCGGCATCGCAATCTCTACGCCGTGCGAGGATGAACGCTTGATCGCGCTGTCGAAATCAGCGCTAGACGCCTACCGCCAAGGTGACTGGAGCACGGCATGGGAACGCTGGCAGGCGGTATTGATTTATCGCGGGGAGGATGTTGTCGCCCAACTGTTCCTGTCGCGCTTGCGCCTATGGCAGCAGAATGGCTGGCCAAAGTCCTGGGATGGGATCTCGACGTTGGAGACGAAATGACCCGATTTGCCTGAACGCAATCAAGCTCAATGACCGTGAAATGAAGAGAAGCGGGTACAATTTCGCCTGATTAAATATATTGCATGTCAATATTTCTGCGTTAGAACGCTGGCTAACCCGTGGCAGCTCGCCGATCGGCTTGGTGGGTAACGCTGCAGGAAAGGGCTGGCCGCGCGTCAGTTCGGCGCGGGAAGATAGGCGGCGACGAGCCCATCGACTGGAGCACCCACGACGTGTATGCATTGATACTTGAACGAGCGTTCGCCGACCTTGCGGCCAGCGCAAACTGACGCGATGAGCGCAACCGGAAATCGCCCTGCGCCACTGGCGGGCTTGCGCGTGTTGGATCTTTCCCGCGTCCTGGCGGGGCCCTGGGCGGGTCAAATGTTGGCCGACCTGGGCGCCGACGTGGTCAAGGTCGAACGTCCGGGTGTCGGTGACGATACGCGCTCCTGGGGCCCCCCGTACTTGAAGGACGAGTCGGGTCGCGACACCGACGAGGCTGCCTATTTCCTCTGCGCCAATCGCAACAAGCGTTCGGTTACCATCGACATGGCGCTGCCGGAAGGCCAGACGCTGATCCGCCGATTGGCCCAGCAGGCCGACGTGCTGCTGGAGAATTTCAAGCTGGACGGGCTCAAGCATTACGGCCTGGACTACGAGAGTCTGTCAGCCCTCAACCCCCGCCTGGTTTACTGTTCGATCACCGGATTTGGTCAGACCGGTCCCTATGCGTCGCGCCCAGGCTACGATTTCCTGATTCAGGGCATGGGCGGGCTGATGAGCGTGACCGGCCGCGCCGACGGCGAGGAAGGCGCCGGCCCGCAAAAAGTGGGCGTGGCGCTCACCGACATCATGACCGGCCTGTATGCGACGATTGCCGTGCAAGCCGCCCTGGCCGAACGCGAGCGGTCGGGTAGCGGTCAGCATATCGATCTGGCGCTGTTGGACGTGCAGATCGCCTGTTTGGCGAATCAGGCCGCCAATTTTCTCGCCGGCGGCGTGGTGCCGCGGCGTATGGGCAACGCCCATCCGAACATCGTGCCGTATCAGGATTTCCCCACGGCCGACGGCGACATGATTCTCGCGATCGGCAACGATGGCCAGTTCGCCAAGTTCTGCGC
>JAKAMD010000415.1 GCA_021823875.1 Pseudomonadota bacterium
TCGCGCACCCACAGGTCCATGATGCCTCCTTCGTTGACGAGGTCGTCCTCGATGCCCTGGATGAAGCAGGCGTGCGGCTGCGGATGCTCGTAGGCCGATTTCGACTTCGTCAGCTTGCCGGTGAAGGGATCGACGTAGAAATGGCCCTGGCTGGGGCCGTCGATGCCATAGGCCCAATGCAGGCCGGTGTTGAACCATTGCGGCGAGTTGGGCGCGCAGACCTGCGCCGCCAGCATGTAGCGCAGCTCGTCGTAGAACGCGCGCGCGTCGTCTTCATTGTCAAAATAGCCGCCCTTCCAACCCCAATAGGTCCAGGTGCCGGCCAGCCGGTCGAACACCTGCTTCGACGAGTGCTCGCCGACATAGCGCTCTTTCTCAGGCAGCGCGGCGAGCGCTTCCTCGTCGGCGACCGAGCGCCACAGGAAGGAGGGGACGGAATTCTCTTCCACCTTCTTCAGGCGCGCGGGCACGCCGGCCTTGCGGAAATATTTCTGCGCCAGCACGTCGGCGGCGACCTGCGACCAGAACTCCGGCACCTCGACATTGTCGAGCTTGAACACCACCGAGCCGTCCGGATTACGGATCTCGCTCGTCGTCAGCCGAAACGCGATTCCCGCATAGGCCGCGTCCGCCCCTTGGCCGTCCTTGGTGTAGCGCCGATCAATCCGCATGTCCTTCCGAGCCCCGTAAGTTGCCGGTGGCAGACCTGCCACCGCAGTTTAACCCTGAACGTTCGTCCCCGTCGCTCTGTTCACCTCGCCTCGCTTCACCGTCCGCCCTGTCTCTCCCGCGGCCGGCGTCTGCCGCACCGAACTCGCGGTTCTGGCGATCCGCGGGACGCAGCAACTCCCTGTCCCGAAATCGCCGGTTCCGGCGCGGGCGAGAGCACTTGGCGAAGCCATTTTGAGGGTTCGGAGGGGACCGATACGCAGGCCGCACCGAACGCATCCACGCTAAGAGGACTCTACCCGCGCGTCAACAGATAGTCTCCAAATCTGAACCAAATACTAAATCTTGTGGTGAACGGCTAAAAATTGGGGAAAAACGACGCCTTTCATGTGGGGAGTATCGGTCCCTAGGCGGGGGTCGGAAAGAGTTTTTCTCGGACTGCCGCGCTAGGTTTTCATGCCTTGGGCGATGACGGAAAAATGACCGCAAATTGGGGTTTCCGGCGTTCCCCACAACAAAATACCTGGGCCGTTTCGGGCGGGGAGAAGCTTTGGATAGCGCGCCGGCTTCGGTTCCGGCGCGCGCTGATTCTCGGAACTCCGTCAGAGCCTTAGCCCCTATCCCCGGCGCTTGGCGGAGGGTGGCTTGGGTTACCCAAGCCTGTGAATCGAAGCGGGAAGGGCGGACGCGGCATCACGCGCGCTGGAAAAGCGGCCACCGGGCCGCTTAGACATGAAAAAGGCGGACCCGGTTGGGGCCCGCCTTTTATCCCGGCACTGTCGTCCTTGGGCGGCTGGCGTCGCAATAGGCGCGCTGCCGAATTCGTGGGCACCATAAGCCACACAAACTGGTCGAGCGCAACTTTGCACGGGTCCTGAGCCGGACCAAGCGCCCCGCGGCTAGCTGTACATGATCAGGCTCAGGTACTGGCTGGCGCAGGTGTATCCGGCATCGACGAGCTTGCGCTTGTTGCAATCCGGCAGCCAGAAATCGACGAAGGAATAGCCGAGGGTATTCACGACGATGCTACGCGGCGCGTCCCGCTCGAACACCACATTGGTGGGCGCGTTGATCAGCGTGCCTATGGTAGAGAACCAGCGCGCCAGCACCTTGAGGAAGCTGATCAATTCCTGCCATGCCGGCGAATTGGCAAGATACCGTTCAATCGCGGCGACGAAGGCATCGATCGCTTTGGCGATGTCGCCGCTTTGCCGCCAGATATCCCAGGCGGGCGCGGCGGCGGTAGCGATCTCGATGGCCCGCGAGAGGTCGTTGTCGCCCTGCGGCGCGGCGGCAAGCGCGCCAGACTTCAGCGCGTTGACCTTGTCCATGTCGAGCGGCCCAATCTTGATCGCCTCGAGCAGCGCCTCGGCAATGGTCCTGATCCCCTGCGGAACGGCGAGGGCGTCGAGCGCCGCGTGAAAAACCACGTCGAGCAGGCCCTCCTGGTCGTAGGACAACGGCTCGAGCAGGAGACCAAGCGTGAGGTAGTTATTGGGGCCGGAGTCGAATGCCGAGATCGGATAATTAAAGGCGACCCCGCCATCGACGAAGTCGCCAGGATAACGCTTGGCCAAGTCGCCCGAGAAGGTCCAGGGCACGAAGAAGATCGGAATCGACATCGACGCGCGCAACGCCTGAGCGATCGGAACGTCCGGCGTCGACTGTTCGCAGAACTCGAAAGTGCGGCCGCTGCTGACCTGGTGAGAAAAGACATGCAGGTCCTTGAAGCGTGGATCATTATCCACGCTCTTCTTGAGATCGGTGAAGGTGGCGTCGGGCTTGCCGAGCACTTGGGCCACGCGTTCCTGCATCCATTTGAGAAACGCCGCGCCGTAGCAGAGGCCGCCGTCGAACAAGGGATTCGCCGTCGGGTCGACGAACTCCGTGAACTTTAACGCGCTCATGAGTGCATTGATCTCGGCCGCGTTGTGCCCGAGCGCCAACAGTGCGGCGCAGATCGAGCCGGCCGAAGTGCCGGCGACGCGTTTGACGTTGCCGTAGACGGTCGGCTCGTTGCCACCGCTGTGGCCGATCAGTTTATATTCCTCCAGCGCGGTCAACGCGCCGGCATAAGCGGCGCCCAAGACGCCGCCACCTTTGAAAGCAACATTCTCAATGATTTTCATGGCATCCCCCGCGGTCGCCCGCGCAAGGATAGCCATTTAAATTACTGGTTGTAAATTATCAAAACACGCCTTTTTAGCGTATAGTGCCGGCGCGCCGTTCCGGTGCGACCAAGTTGCGGATTTCTGCGCGCCCGGCCGTTTCTCTTCGGCGGACGTCTGCGCATCGCGCTCAGACTTAGCATCGCGGGCGAGAAGATTGCCGGGATCGAGGCATTGGCCGACCCGCAGCATATAGCCGCGCTCGACCTGCAAATGATCGAGAACGGATAGGCCGCACGCCGATCAGTTTGACGATTTGTCCGATCGCGCGGAGCCGACCGGGTTGCCGGCCTGTACAAGCGGCTCCTTGCCGGGCGCAAATGTTGCGGCGAGCTCGTTGCGCTGGCGCGGCAGCGCTTCCGGATGTTCCCGCTGCAGGAAGTCGATGATCTTCTCGCGCACGTCGCAGCGCAGGTTCCAGGCCTGCCCGGCGGAATTGGCGCTCATGGTCGCTCGCACTTCGATGGTGCTTTCTTTGGCGTCGGTGACCTGCACCGCCAGGGTCTCGCCGTTCCAATCCTTGGAGTTCTCGACGAGTTCCTTAACCTTGTCGCGGATCACGCCGATCGGCGCGCGGTAATCGAGA
>JAKAMD010000038.1 GCA_021823875.1 Pseudomonadota bacterium
GACCGGCGGCGCCTGGGTGCTCTATTTCGCCGACGCGCCCACCCTGGTGAAGGATCTCGCGACCTTCCAGGCGCCCTTCCTGGCCTATGCCTGGATCGGCATCCTCACCTTCACCACCTACACGCTGGCCGGCCACATGCGCGAGCAGGTCTGCGTCTATATGTGCCCGTGGCCGCGCATCCAGGCCGCGCTCACCGACGAATACGCGCTCAACGTCACCTATCGCTATGACCGCGGCGAGCCGCGCTGCTCCGCCAGCAAGGCCAAACAGTTGCGCGCGCAGGGCCAGCCGGCCGGCGATTGCGTCAACTGCAAGCAGTGCGTTCACGTCTGCCCGACCGGCGTCGACATCCGTGAGGGCGCCGATGTCGCCTGCATCCAGTGCGGCCTGTGTATCGACGCCTGCAACGCCATGATGGCCAAGCTTGGTCGTCCGCCCGGACTGATCGCTTACGATACCGACGTCAACATCAAGCGTCGGCAGGAGGGCAAGGCGCCCTTCACCAAACTCGTGCGCGGCCGCACCA
This sequence comes from Pseudomonadota bacterium, assembly GCA_021823875.1. Lineage (GTDB taxonomy): Bacteria > Pseudomonadota > Alphaproteobacteria > Rhizobiales > Xanthobacteraceae > Pseudolabrys. The sequence continues at coordinate 528 of JAKAMD010000038.1, forward strand.
TGCTCTATCTGGGGCTGATCGTGGTGATCGGCGCCATCATGCTCTATTCGCTCGCCACCCGCCACGATCTCGCGCTCGCCGTGATCCACGACCGCAATCCGCTGGCGGTGATGCTCAAGGACGGCTCGGTGCGCAATGGCTACACGTTGCGCATCATCAACAAGCGCCTGCAGGCGCGCGAATTTTTGCTCAGCATCGACGGCCCGCCCGGCACCAAGCTCGCCGTCTTCGGCATCGACCCGCGCGCCGACGGCCGCCCGGTGGTCAAGGTTGGGCCTGACCAGACGCGCGAACTGCGCGCCACCGTCACCCACAAGGGCCCTGAAAAACTCTACATGGCGCCGATCACCTTCTATGCCACCGATACCGCCTCGGGTGACCGCACCGCGGCGGAGGATCATTTCCACGGCCTGGAGGAGCATCCGCAATGACGCCGATTGCCCGCAGCCCGCGCCCATTGACCGGCCGCAAGGTCCTGTTCTGGCTGGTGGGATTCTTCGCCGCGATTTTCGTGGTGAACGCCGTGATGGTGCGAGCCGCAATATCGACTTTCGGCGGCGTCGATACGCCCAGCTCCTACAAGGCCGGCCTCATGTTCGAGAGCGAGGTGGCGCGCGCCGATCGCCAGGAGGCGTTGCACTGGCAGGTTGACGGCAAGCTCAAGCGCGACGGCGCCGGCGAGGCGGTGCTCGACATCAGCGTGCGCGATGCGCAAGGCCAGCCGGTCACCGGGCTCACCGCCGATGCGCGGCTCACGCATCCGGCCGACGAGCGGCTCGATCACGTCATCCCGATTGCGGCCAACGGCGCCGGCATGTTCCATGGCGAGAGCAAAGCTATGCCAGGCCAGTGGGACCTGGTCGTCGATTTTTACCGCGGCAAGGACCGCATGTTCCGGTCGCGCAGCCGCGTGACGTTGCGGTGAAACAATCTCCGTTCATCCCCGCGCGAGCGGGGATCCAGAGGAAAGAAGGCAGACGCTATCGATCTGGAATCCCGCATCGGCGGGAATGAGCGGAACGTGGGGCGGCCACGAAGACAGACTGTTCTCTAACGAGATGAACGATACAAGCCTCGATATTTCGCATTACGCCAAGCCGGCCGGCGACGGCACGCTCGGCATGGATCTCGCCGTCGAGGGCGTGGCCTGCGGCGCCTGCATCAATCGCATCGAAAGCGCGATGAAGAATCTGCCGGGCGTCACCGAGGCCCGGCTCAATTTCACCAATCGCCGCCTGCACGTCGCCTGGTCCGACGGCGTGCTCGATCCGGCGCGCATCATCGAGACGCTGGAGGCCAACGGCTATCGCGGCCATCCCTTCGTGCCGCAACGCGCCGAGCAGGAAGAAGCCGCAGCCGCCCGCCGGCTCACCCGCTGCCTGGCGGTGGCGGGTTTCGCGGCCATGAACGTCATGCTGCTGTCGGTGTCGGTCTGGTCGGGCTCCGACATGACGCCGGAGACGCGCGACTTCTTCCACTGGGCCTCGGCGCTGATTGCGCTGCCGGCCGCCGCCTATGCCGGCCGGCCGTTCTTCACGAGCGCTTGGCGGGCGCTGCGCGCCAAGACGCTCAACATGGACGTGCCGATCTCGCTTGGCGTCATCCTGGCGCTCGCCATGTCGGTGGTGGAGACCGCCCATCACGCCAAGGATGCCTATTACGACTCGGCGCTGATGCTGTTGTTCTTCCTGCTGGTCGGGCGCGCGCTCGAGCATGCCATGCGGCGCAAGACGCGGGCGGTGGCCGGCAATCTGGCCGCGCTCAAGGCCGAGACCGCGCACCGCTTCGACGGCGACGAGATCGTCAGCGTGCCGGTCGCCGCGCTCGGCGTCGGCGATCGCGTGCTGGTCAAGCCGGGCGAGCGGGTGCCGGCCGACGGCACCGTGATCGGCGGTGCCTCCGAGATCGACGAGAGTCTGATCACCGGCGAAACCGCGCGCCGCCGCACCGCCGCCGGCATGGCGGTTTATGCCGGCAGCCTCAATTACGCCGGCACGCTCACGCTGCGGGTGACTGCGACCGGCGACGGCACGCTGATCGACGAGATAGAGCGCTTGCTGGAGAAGGCCGCGAGCGCCAAGTCGCGCCGCATGCGGCTCGCCGATCGTGCCGCGCGCGTTTATGCGCCGCTGGTGCACACCGCCGCCGCACTCACCTTCCTCGGCTGGTTCCTGGCCGGCGCCTCACTGCACGATGCCATCGTCACTGCCATCGCGGTGCTGATCATCACCTGTCCCTGCGCGCTGGCGCTGGCGATCCCGGCCGTGCAGGTGGTGGCTTCCGGCGCGCTGTTCAAATCGGGCGTCATCCTCAATGCCGGCGATGCCATCGAACGGCTGGCCGAAATCGATACCGTGGTGTTCGACAAGACCGGCACGCTGACGCTGCCAGAGCCGCACGTGATCAATGCCGACGCACTCGATTCCGAATTGTTGCAGGCGGCGGCGCGGTTGGCGCTGTCTAGCCGGCATCCATTGGCGGTGGCGCTGGCGCGCGAAGCGGCCACGCGCACGCCATTCGACTCCGTCGAGGAAGAACCGGGACAGGGCGTGCGCACCGTTATCGATGGCGTCGAGGCACGGCTCGGCAGCGCTGCCTTCTGTGGCCTTGCCGAAACGGCGCATGATACGGAGCATTCGACCATCTGCTTCGTGCACGGCAAGCAATCGGCGGTGATCGCCATCGCGCAGAAGCTGCGGCCGGATGCGGTCGAAGCGGTCAAGCGGCTGAGCGCGCTTGGGCTCGACCTGCGCATTCTCTCCGGCGACCGCGGCGAGGCGGTGGCGCCGGTCGCGCAGGCGCTCGGCATTGCCGGTTGGCAGGGCGGGCTGAAGCCGGCTGACAAGATCGCTCAGCTCGAAGCGCTCAAGCAGGCCGGCCGCCGTATTCTGATGGTCGGCGACGGCCTCAATGACGCGCCGGCGCTCGCTGCCGCGCATGTCTCGCTGTCGCCGATTGCGGCTGCCGACGTGACACAGGCGCAGGCCGATGCGGTGTTCCTGGGCGAGCACCTGATGCCGGTCGTCGAGGCGATCGGCATTGCTCGCCGCGCGCGCCGGCTGATGACGCAGAATCTGTGGGCGGCGGCGGTCTATAATGCGATTGCGGTGCCGGTCGCCATCGCCGGCCTGGTCACGCCATTGATCGCGGCGCTGGCCATGTCGGGCTCCTCGGTGACGGTGACGTTGAATGCGTTAAGGGCGGGGCGCATGACCCCGAAAAGTGGGAACCGGTTTTCGGACAAGGTCATGCGCGAAGAAAAAGGCAGGAACGGACGATAATGAACGTGCTCGTCTATCTGGTGCCAATGGCGGTCGGCCTGGGGCTGATCGGCTTGTTCGCCTTTCTGTGGGCGCTGCGCACCGGCCAGTACGACGACGTCGAGGGCGCCGCCCTGCGCGTCTTGTCGGACGACGACATCGAGCCGCGGCCGGGCGAGAGCTGAGGCGGCAAAGTCCGCCGTCACTCTTCCAGCGTTACCGTCTCGAAATCCGCGGGCAGCACGATCTCCAACAGTTCGCAATCGTCGGAATAGCCGCGCACGGTGTGCTTGATCTTCGGCGGCTGGATCCAGCAGGAGCCGGCGTGGAATGTGTGCATGCCTTCGCCCTCGAATTCGCTTTGGAACCAGCCCTTGAGCACATAGACCATCTGGAATTCGACGTCGTGGTAGTGCGGAATCGCCACCTCCGCGGCATTGAACGGCTTGGTCATGCGGATCACATGCGCCTGCACCATGCCGCCGGTCGCCGGCGCCAGCCCGAGATCACGATAGGCCGAATAAGCCCGCAGCCCGGCGTCGAAATCCTCTTCGCGGTGATGGCTGACAGTAAACTTGTGCGGCGGCCTGGTTTTGCGGCGCGGCGTGGTGGCCGGCTTGGCCCGAGCTTTGGATTTCGCTGTCGTCGTGCGCTTGCTGCGCGTCTTGCGGAGCGCCGGTTTACGACTTGCCTGGACTTTCTTGCGTGCCTTGGCCATTGATGCCTCCCTTAGATGCAGCAGATTGGATCACGATGGCCGAAGCCAGGGAAGGCCCGCGTCAGCCAGCGGAAATCCGCTTCTTCGTCGATGCCGACGCTTGTCCGGTCAAACCGGAGGTCTACCGGGTAGCGGAACGCTACGCCCTCAAGGTCTATGTGGTCGCCAATAGCTTCATGAACGTGCCGCGCAGCGACTTGATCGAACGGGTGATCGTCGCCGCCGGGCCGGATGTGGCCGACGATTGGATTGTGGAACGCGCGGGCGAAAGCGACATCGTCGTCACCGCCGATGTTCCGCTGGCAGCGCGCTGCGTACGCAAGGGCGCGACGGTGATCGCCCCGACCGGCAAACCCTTTGACGACGATTCGATCGGCATAGCCTTGGCCACGCGCAACCTGCTGACCGATCTGCGCGCAGCGGGGGCGGCGACGCGCGGACCGCCGCCGCTCAGCCGGCAGGATTTGTCACGCTTTCTCTCGGCGCTCGATTTGGCGGTGACGCGGTTGCAGCGGAAGCTGGCGGCGCAGCCCTGAATTGGGACGGCGGCCAGCCATTCAATCCGCGACTTCCGCCACCCCGCCGTGCGCCTTCGACCAGCCGGCCGGGTCGTGCATGAAGCTCTCGACTTCGGCCAGCAGCTTGGGATCGAACTTATTGCTCGCCTTGGCGACCGCCAGCACGTCCCACCAAGTGGTGAGGTAATGCAGCGTGACGCCGAGATCGGCCAGGATTTTGCGGCCTTCCGGATAGATGTCGTAGAAGAACAGCACCGTGCAGTGTTCGCAGATGCCGCCGGCCTCGCGCAGCGCCTTGACGAAATTCACCTTACTGCGGCCGTCGGTGGCGAGGTCCTCGACCAGTAGCACGCGCTGGCCCTCGTCGAGCTTGCCCTCGATCTGGGCGCCGCGGCCGAAGCCTTTGGCCTTCTTGCGCACATACTGCATCGGCAGGCCGAGCCGTTCCGCTACCCAGGCGGCGAAGGCGATGCCGGCGGTCTCGCCGCCCGCCACCGCATCGAGCGCGCCGTGGCCGATGTCGCGGTGGATGCCCGCGACGGTGAAATCCATCAGCATCGAGCGCGCTTCGGGGAACGAGATCAGCCAGCGCGAGTCGTTATAGACCGGGCTCGCCCAGCCGCTGGTGAAGATGAACGGCTTGTCGGTCATGAAGCGCACCGCGCCGGTGTCGAGATACATGCGCGCGGTCAGCTCGGCGATGGTCTTCTTGTCGAGGAATTCGGCCATATCTGGACTCTCAGTCGTCATGGCCGGGCTTGTCCCGGCCATCCACGCCTGGAATGTCCTAGAAGACGTGGATGCCCGGCACAAGGCCGGGCATGACGGATGGGGATAGCTTCGGGTCGCCAAAAATCACGCCGGCTGCGGCACCGCCTTCATGTACCAGTCGGCGATCTGCGAGCCTGACCAGAACAAGACGTCCGGCTTCTTGCGGATCTTCTGGAAGATCTGCCGGAAATACTTGGCGCGGTGCGGGGCGCCCATGATGTAGGGGTGCACCGAGATCGCCATCACCCGGGCCGAGCCGAGCGCCTTGGCGTCCTTGTAGATCTGCTCGAACTGGTCCATCGCCCGCTCGTAGAACTCGTTCGCCTTGTGGTGCTGGATCAGCATCATGGCGACGTCGTTGCACTCCTGGGTGTAGGGGATGTTGAGGATCGGCTTATTGCGGGTCTTCAGCCATACCGGCTGATCGTCAAGCACCCAGTCAGCGACATAGTCATAGCCTTCCTCGGAGAGGATATCGGGTGTCTCCCAGGTTTCGGTCAGGCCGGGGCCGAGCCAGCCGCGCGGGCGCTTGCCGGTCGCCTTCTCCAGCACCGCGGCGCTTTTCTGGATGTCGGTGCGCTCGTTCTCCACCTTCTGCATATTGCGCTGGGTGAAGCCGTGGCCGATGAATTCCCACTTGCGCTCGACGCAGGCCTTGACCAGCTCGGGATAGGCTTCGACCGCGACGCCGTTGATGTTCATCACGCCCGGAATCTTGAACTCGTCATAGACCTGCAGCAGCCGCCAGAAGCCGACGCGGTTGCCGTATTCGTGCCAGCACCAGTTCGGGATGTCGGGCATCGGCGAGCCGCCGGCCGGCGGCGTCAGCACGGTGCGCGGCATGGTCTGGGTCGGGTCCCAGTCCTCCACATTGGTGATGGTCCACACCACCATGCGGGCGCCCTTGGGCAGCTTGAGCGGTTTGCGCTGGGTGATCGGCGAATAGGAGAGGCGGTCGTTCGGCAGCATGCCGACGGGCGGCTTGGGGAAGTTCATAATCGCGGCGTTCCTCGGTTATTGGTTTTTGGCGATAATCGAAGATTAGTTTTGCAGGTGCTTCCCATAAAGTACAGGGCGGCTCATGGCCGCCCTGTCGAACTGCATCGTTGCCGATTTTCGAAAGATGAAAGCCGATCAGCTTCCCTTTTGGTCGTAGATTTCCGGGAAGAAGTAATCCTTCCACGAGGTCGGCTTGTTCTTGAGGGTCCCGACGCTCGACATGAAGTCGGCGTACTTCATGGTGTTTTCCGGCACGGTCGTCCAACGCACCTGCGGTGCGGCGACGAGCTTGGCGACCATGTCGAGCGGGAGCTTCGACTTGGAGTCCTCGATCCAAAGCTTGGCCGCCGCGCGCTTGTCCTTGTTGACGATGTCCGTCGCTTCCTTGAGCGCGTCGATCAGCGCCTTGTAGAGCACCGGGTTCTTCTTGCGGAACGACGAGAAAGCCCAGGCGACGGTGAAAGAGTGCGAGCCGCCCATCACGTCGAAGGAATTGAGCACCGTATGGATGTCGTGATTTTCCAGCTGTTGATACTGGAACGGCGGGACGCTGAAGGCGGCGGTAACTTCCGATCCGCCCTTCATCAGGGCAACGGTGGCATCCGGCGGAGACATCGATACGGTCTGCGAATCGAGCTTGGCGAAGTTCTTGACGCCGAACGCCTTGGCCGCCGCCATCTGCAGCGTGATGGCCTGCACCGACACCTTCACCGCCGGCACCGCGATGCGGTCGCTCGGCTTGAAGTCCTTGATCGTTTTGACCGCCGCATCGCGGGTGTTGAGTAGGAACGGCTGCGAGCTCAGCGCGGTGATGCCGCGCACTTCTTGCGGGGTGCCCTTGGTGCGCGACCACAGTACCAGCAGGCCGGGCACGCCGCCCGAGGCGATATCGATATTGCCCGAAATCAGCGCTTCGTTGACGGCGGCCGGGCCGTTGAAGGTGAACCACGACACCTTCACCTTGGGAATGCCGAGCGCCTTGGCGTGCTTCTCGATGAGCTTCTCGTGCTCCATCACGTTGAGCTGCAGATAGCCCATGGAAAATTGCCGGGCCAAGCGGATTTCCGGCACTTGCGCCGAAGCCGGCATCGCCAGCGCCAGCATGGCGGCGGCGCCTATCGCCGCGGCCGTCAGTGATTTCGCGTACATTTCCATTACCTCCCGTTTCCTTGTGCTTGTGAAAACCGTGTTGTTATCGTTGCATGCCCCACAGCTTGACCGTGCGGGATTCGATGGTGCGGAAGATCACCGCCTCGACCAAGAGGCCGATCACGATCACCGCCAGCAGGCCGGCGAAGACCCGCGCGGTGTCGAGCTCGGAGCGCGCCGCGAAGATGTACCAGCCCAGTCCGCCGGAGCGGGACGAGGCGCCGAACACGAGCTCCGCAGCGATCAGCGTGCGCCAGGCGAAGGCCCAGCCGATCTTCAGGCCGGCAAGGATCGAGGGAAACGCCGCCGGCACCAGGATCAGCACGACATAGCGCACGCCCTTGAGACCGAGATTGCGCCCGCTCATGCGCAGCGTTTCCGGCACGGCGCGGAAGCCGGTGAGGGTATTGAGCGCCACCGCCCACAGCACCGAATGGATGATCACGAAGACCAGCGAGGGCGTGCCGAGGCCGAACCAGATCAGCGCCAGCGGCAACAGCGCGATGGCCGGCAGCGGGTTGAACATGGCGGTGAGCGTCGAGAGGAAGCGTGCGCCGAAATCGCTGGCCACCGCCAGCGTGGTGAACACGGCGGCGACCGCCAGGCCCGCGGTGTAGCCGATCAGCAGCGCGCGCATGGTGGCGGCGATGCGCAGCCAGAGCTCGGCGCGGTCGACAAAAGCGACCCGTACGGTCTCGGTGAAGGTCGGGAACAGCAGCGCATAGTCGAGCCAGCGCGCATAAGCTTCCCAGATGACGATCAGCAGCAGGATGATGGCAGTGCGCTGCACCACGTCATTGCGGTAAAAGCGCTCGAAGAGCGGCAGCGGGCGCTCGACATTGCCGATGCCGCTGGCATCGATCGGCTCGCGCTCGAATTCGGGGCGCGCGGTGCCGGCGGCGGGGATGCGTTCGGTCGTCGTCATGCAGTCACCGGCTCGGGCTCTTTGGCCTGGGTATCAAACAGCAGTCCATGGATGCGCTTGGCCATGGCGCCGAATTCGGGGTCGTCCATATTGTTGAAGTCGAAGGCGCCGGTGTTGAGCTCGGCGCGTACGCGGCCCGGATGCGGCGAGAGAATGAGGATGCGCGAGCCGACGATCATCGCCTCCTCAATCGAATGGGTGACGAACAGCATGGTGAAATGCAGCTGGTTCCATAGCGTCAGCAATTCCTGCTGCATGGTGCGCCGGGTGATGGCGTCGAGCGCCGCGAACGGCTCGTCCATCAAGAGGATGTCCGGCTCCAGTGCCATGGCGCGGGCGATGGCGACGCGCATCTTCATGCCGCCCGACAGCATGTGCGGATAGACGCCGAGGAACGGCGTCAGCTTGACCTTGTCGATGGCGGCCCGCGCGCGTTTGCGCGCCTCCTCACCGGAAAATTTGCGCGTGACCTTCATCGGGAACAGGACGTTCTGCAGCACCGTCTTCCACGGCATAAGCTGCTCGAATTCCTGGAACACCATCATGCGGTCGGGGCCGGGCTCGGTCACCTCGCGGCCGCGGATGCGGATCGAGCCTTCCACCGGCGGCATGAAGCCGCCTACCGCCTTGAGCAGTGTGGACTTGCCGCAGCCGGACGGCCCGAGAATGACGTAGCGCTCCGCCTCTTCGACGGAAAAATCGACCTTATAGGCGGCGGTCACCAGGTGATGCGCCGTCTTGTATTGCAGGGTGACCCCGCTGACCTCGAGCAGGCTCCGCCCGGAACCGCTCATTTCGTTTTTCTTGCCGTTGCTCATGTGACACGCGGCCGCGACCCGGCAACCGCCCAACTCATCTTCTGGGAGCGACGAACGCTCCGTTCCTCACCTTTGCCCTGTCAGGCTTTGCACCAGTTTTTTGAAGTCCTCCGTGCCGAGCGGGCGCTTGGTCCGCAGCGCGGCGGCCTTCACCGCCTCGACCAGGCGGGGAATGACGTCGCGCGGAAGCGCGAGGCCGGTCTCCTGTAGCTTGGCTTCCACCGAGGCGACGCCGGCCTTCTTGCCGATGACGATCTCGCGCTTCTGGCCCACCAGCTCCGGCCGGTAGCATTCGGCGGTGAACGGCTCCTTCAACAAGCCGGCCACCACCATGCCCGACTCGTGCATGAAGGCGCCGCGGCCGACCACCGCCTTGTTCACCTGCAGCGTGACCCCCGACAGTTCCTCGACCAGGCGCGACAGCACGGTCAGCTTGCTGGTGTCGATGCCGGCATCGACGCCATAGAGGATGCGCAGCGCCGCCGCGGTCTCTTCCAGCGAAGCATTGCCGCAGCGCTCGCCGATGCCGTTGACCGTGACCGAGAGATATTCGGCGCCGGCTTCCGCGCCGGCGATGGTGTTGGCGACGCCCAGCCCGAAATCGTTGTGGCAGTGGATCTCGATCGGAATATCCGCCGCCTTCTTCATCTCGCGGGCCAGGAAACGCACGACATGCGGGGTGGCGCAGCCGGTGGTGTCGACCAGCCGCACGCGGTCGACCGTGCCCTCGCGCTGCAACTCGTCCAGCACCCGGCGCAGGAAATCGAGATCGCAGCGCGTGGTGTCGTAGGGGCTGAAGGTGACGTAGAGCCCGCGCTCCTTGGAATAGCGCGTGATGTCCTTGGCGAGCGCGAGATATTGCGCGTCGTCGAGCTTGAGCTTGTTGGAACGCTGAATCTGGCTGATCGGCAGGCTGAGCCGCACGCTCCAGGCGCCGGTCTTGGCCACCAGATCGACGTCGTCCTTGCGGGCGCGCGCCAGCGCGCTGATCTTGGCCTTCAGGCCGGCCTGGACGATCGCTTCCACCGCTTCGCGATCTTCCGGCGATTGCACCGGTGTGCCGGCTTCAATCTCGTAGACGCCGACCTCGTCGAGGGCGCGCGCGATGCGCATTTTGTCCTCGACGGTGAAGACGATGCCGGCCTGCTGCTCGCCGTCGCGCAGGGTGCAGTCGCACAGGCGCAATTGCGGCGCGAAGCCGACACGGTCCTCCTTGGCCGCGCGTTCGGCAAACGGGCTGGTCTCCCAGAGCTTGTTCTGTTCAGTCGCCATTTTCAGTTTCAATTGTCGTTTTCGGCGTCGCCGAGATCGTTGATCATCTGCTTCATCAGAACGGTGGTGATGTAGAGATGCTCGAAGGCCAATTGCCGGGCGCGTTCCGGGTCGCGATGGCGGATGGCCTCGACCACGGCGGAGTGCTCATCGATCGACTCGTCCATGCGTTGGCGGCGATAGTTCATGCGGTAGCCGATGCGCATGGTGTGGCTGCCAAGCGGCGCCAGCGTCTCCAGCATCAGGCGGTTGTTGCTGGCGGCGACCAACTTGCTGTGGAAGTCCATGTTGGCTTCCACCCAGGCCAGCCGGTCGTCGGCGCGGCTCAATTCGCGCTGGCGATCGAGTTCGGCGTCGAGTTCGGCCAGCACCGCCGGGTCGGCCTTGCGGGCAAGTTGCGCAGCGCAATGGCCTTCGATCGCCGCGCGGAATTCGAACACCTGGACCAGATGCTCGGGATCGACCGTGGTGATGCGGACCCCGCGTTGGGGAATGAATTCGACCAGTCCTTCGCTCGATAGTTGCAGGAGGGCCTCGCGAATGGGCGTGCGAGAAATCGCCATGGTGGCGGCGATGGATTGCTCGGAATGCATCGAGCCGGGCTTAAGCTGCCCGGTGACAATGGATTTTCGGAGCTGCTCGACAGCTTGCTCGCGCAGCGATTGGGCTCGGGCGACGGCGTACATGGCTGCCATGTAGCATGCCACATACGAAGCAGCAAACGATCATGCGCGCCAATGCCAGACTTTGTCAGCGCTGGATGGGCTGGTCAGGCAAACGATTTGTGCGGGCGCCACCCGGGATCGTCAGGCGACGGTCTTGTACCAATCGAGGATCTGAGCGCCGTTCCAGTGCAGCACGCCCTCGTGCTGGTTCACGTAGTCGTAGATCGCTTCCAGGTATTTGATGCGGTGCGGCTGACCGCTGATATAGGGGTGGATCGCCAACGCGCAGAATTTCGCGCGGGTCTCGCTCTCGGCGTAGAGCCGGTCGAACTGGTCCTTGGCGCGCTTGAGCAGATAGTCGCTCTCGTGATGCTGGATCAGCATCATCGGGATGTCATTCAGCTCGAGCGTGTAAGGCAGGGTGACCAGTGGGCCGTTGGCGGTGCGGATCGTGGTCGGTTCGTCGTCATAGACCCAGTCGCCGATATATTGCACGCCGGCCTCGGTGAGCAGGTCGGGCGTTTCCAGCGTCTCCGTCAGGCCCGGTCCGAGCCAGCCGACCGGCCGCTTGCCGGAGAACTTCTCCAGGATGTCCATGGTGCGATGGATCATCGCCTTCTGGTCGGTCTCCTTGTGGATCGGCCCCTGCTCATAGGCGTGGCCCATGAACTCCCAGCCCTCGTCGCGGGCTTCGCCGGCCACGCGCGGATAGTCCTCGCAGATGCGCGCATTGGCGGCCAGCGTCGGGCGGATGCCGAGCTTCTTGAACAGCGCATGGAAGCGCCAGCAGCCGACCCGCATGCCGTATTCATGGAAGCCCCAATGCACCACGTCGGGCATGGGCGCGATGCCGGTCGGCGCCGGCAGCACCTGGCGCGCCATCGGCTTGCCGATGTCCCACACCTCGTAATTGACGATCGACCAGAACACGATGCGGGCCTTGCCCGGCAGCTTGAGCGGTTTGCGGTCAACGATTGGCGAATAGTCGCAGCGCTCGCGCGGGATCATGGGGGTGGACATGGGCATATTCCTTACGGCGTCATTCCAGGGCGCGGCCAAAGGCCGCGAACCCGGAATCCAGAACGATCTACCGCATTTGCTTCTGGATTCCGGGTCCGCGCCTGCGGCGCGTCCCGGAAGGATAGAATGTCACTCGCCGGCGGCCACGCGCAAGCCGACCAAACGGTCGAGCGTGGCAAGGTCGTTCTGCAACTCCGCCGAGGGTGCGCGGTGCGCCACCGCGCCACGCTCAAGCACCACCGCCTCGGTGGTCAGCTCCAGCGCGATGTCGGTGTGCTGCTCAACCAGAATGATAGCGACGCGGCGATCGGCCAACATGGCTTTGATGGCGTCGGTGAGCTCGTCCACGATCACCGGCGCCAATCCCTCGAACGGCTCGTCCAGCAAAATCAGCGCCGGATTGGTCATCAGCGCGCGCGCGATCGCCAGCATCTGCTGCTCGCCGCCGGAAAGCTGATTGCCCAGGTTGCGGCTGCGCTCATTCAGGCGCGGGAACAGCTTGTAGACGGCCGCAAGGTCCCAGGCGCCCGGGCGGGACGCCACAGTCAGGTTCTCCTCCACCGTCAGCGAGGGAAAGATTTCGCGCTCCTGCGCCACCCAGCCGATGCCGCTGGTGGCGCGGGCATGCGGCGGCAGGTGCGAGATGTCGCGGCCGCGCCAGGTCAGCCGGCCATCACGCAGCTGGGTATAGCCCATGATGGTCATCAGCAGCGTCGACTTGCCGACACCGTTGCGGCCGAGCAGCGCCAGGCTGCCGTTTTCCGGCACTGTGAGGGAGACGTCGTGCAGGACCAGCGCCGAACCATAGCCGGCTGTCACTCGCTCGAGCGTGAGCAGCGGTTCAGCCATGCTTGCGCTTCCCGAGATAGACTTCGCGCACGCCGGGATCGGCGGCGATGTCAGCGGGCGAACCCTCGGTGTAGATGGCGCCGCCGACCAATACGATGATGTGGGTGGCGAAGCGGAACACCACGTGCATGTCGTGTTCGATGAACAGCAGCGTCAGCTCGTTCGACAGGTTCGCCACCGCTTCGAAGATTTCGCCGCTTTCCTCTTGCGGCACGCCGGCGGCCGGCTCGTCGAGCAGCAGCACTTTCGGCTTGGTGGCGAGTGCCAGCGCGATCTCCAAGAGGCGCTGGCGTCCATAAGGCAGTTCGCGCGTCGGCTGATAGCAGGCATCGCCGAGCTTCAGCTTCACCAATATCTCATGCGCCTCGTCCACCGCCTCGCGGTAGGTGGCGATGTTGCGCCAGAAGGCGCGCGCGACGCCGCGCCGTTCCGCCACCGCCAGCGTCACCGCCTCCAGCGCATTGAGGCCGGGAAACAGGGTGTTGATCTGGAAGGTGCGCGCCAATCCGCGCCGCACCCGCTCCTGCGGTTCGAGCGCAGTGATGTCCTCGCCGCCAAGCACGATCTGGCCGGCATCGGCCTTCAGCATGCCGGTCATCAGGTTGATCAACGTGGTCTTGCCGGCGCCGTTGGGGCCGATCAGCGCATAACGCCCGCCTACCGGCAGATTCAGTTGGATATCGCGCGCGACGGCCAGCGAGCCGAAGCTCTTCGACAAGCCGCGGGTAGCCAAAGCGGGCTCGCGGTTAGTGCCCGCGTCTTTCGTTACATTGTTTGCGGAGGCGCTCACGTATTCCCCCACCGGTTCCGGCACCATTGCGCCGCCGCCGAGAGACCGCCCAGCAGCCCATTGGGTAGGAACATCACCACGATGATCAGCAAGAGCCCGATCCAGAAATACCAGTATTGCGGCGCGATGCCGGAGAATTGGTCGCGCGCGATCATGAACACTGCCGCGCCGACGATGCCGCCATAAAGCCGGCCGGTGCCGCCGAGCACGACCATGATCAGAATTTCCGCCGAGCGCTCGAAACCGAGCGCGTCGAGCGCCACCGTCTGCGTCGTCTGCGCGAGCAGCGCGCCGGCGACGCCGGCCATCGCCGCGGAGATGGTGTAGACGGTGCGGATATGCGCGCGGGTCGGCGCGCCTACGGCCGGCATGCGCACGGCGTTTTCGCGAATGCCGCGCAGTGCCAGCCCGAATGGCGAATTGATCAGCCGGCGCGCGCACAGGAACAGCACGAACAGCACGGCCAGCGAATAGGCATAAGCCGTGTAGCCCCACAGATCGAAGCTGAAGGCGCCGAACAGTGGCCAGATATTGATACCTTGCAGGCCGTCGCTGCCGCCGGTCAGCCAGCTCGCGCTGTTAGCCGCCTGCTCGAGCAACAGGCCGAGGCCGAGCGTTATCATGATCAGCGTCAGATGGCGGAAGCGCGCGATCACAAAGCTTGAGGCATAGCCGATGAGCGCCGCCGCCGCCGCCCCGACGATCAGGCCGGTGAACGGTTCGCCCCAGACCATCTTGGAGAAAATGCCGGCGGCGTAAGCCGCCGTGCCGAAGAAGGCGGCGTGGCCGAGCGAGACGATGCCCGCATAACCGAGGATGAGATCGAGCGAGAGCGCGAACAGCGCGGTGATGGCGATCTGGCTGGCGAGCTGCAGATAATCGGGCAGGAAATAGAACGGCAGCAGGGTGGCGAGCCAGAACAGCGTTTCGGCCCAATGCCAGCGCGTCTGGCTCTTGAGATATTCAATCGGCCCGGCGGCCGTGTCGGTGAAGACGGCCATGGTCAGCGCCTCCCGAACAGCCCGCTCGGCCGCCACATC
>JAKAMD010000416.1 GCA_021823875.1 Pseudomonadota bacterium
TAAAAACGGGCTCGCAAGGGGCTCGTAAGCTACCCCCCGATAGTGGCCGGCACATGACAGTTCGAGCTAGATAGCCTGGTTTCGTCAAGGCCGGGTTACGCGACAGCGTTAACTAAGACCATTTGTCGCGCGCCGCCGATGCGACAAGCATTCCGCGGCAACGCACCCTAGATTGGACATATGGACCGCTTCGGCCCCGCCTTACGCACCATCGTCTTCTTTCTGTTTCCGGTCCCCTTCCTGCTCGGCTTCGCGCAGACGCATGGGACGGAGTGGGCCGGTTATGTCGCCTATATCGCCGTCATCGTTCTGGTGACGGCGGCGGTTGCCTTCGGCTGGCGGGCAAGCCGGCGCGAGCGCGAGTGACGATTGCAATGAGAAGTGCGCGCTAGCGAAACAGTTCCGCCGCCAATGCGCGCGTCACCGGCCGGTGCAGACGCATGGCTTCCTGGTCGAGACGTTTGACCGCTTCGCGTGCGGCGGCGAAGGAACGCTCGATGCGGTTGGCGAGATAATTGACCAGCGCCTCATCCACCGCGAGCTGACGATCGGCGGCAAGCTTGACGATCAACGCGCGCAACAGCGCATCGTCGGGCGCTTCCAGCGTCACCACCGGCAGCGCGCGCAGCCGCGAGGCCAGATCGCGGATCGCGACCTTGAAGTTCGCCGGCGGCTGGCGCGCGGTCAGCAGCAGGGAGGCGCCCTGCTCGCGCGCGAGATTGATCAGATGGAATAGCGCACGCTCATTGAGCTCCGAAGGCTCCAGGTCCTCGACCACCAAGGCGCCGGTCGCAAGCGCCGCCGGCAGATCGACCTCACCTAACAGGCGGGCTGCCAGTACGCGCGCCCCGGACGCCTCCGCCCAGATCGCGGCGAGATGGCTCTTGCCCGCACCTTCCGGGCCGACCAGCGCCACCGCCGGTGCCGGCCAATCCGGCCAGCGCTCGACCAGCGTGAGCGCTTCGGCATTCGACGGGCCGGCGAGAAAATCCTCGCGCGCAAAGCTTTCGGCATGGCCGAGCGCGAGCACGAGCTGGCGCGGCGCAAGCGTACGGTCCATAGCGCTCAAGGGGTATCCTCGCCGGTGTAAAACGAACTCTGCAGATAGCGCCTTAGCGCGAACCGCGCCAGCACGCCGATGGTGGCCGCCATTGGTACCGCTACCATCAGACCGACGAAGCCGAACAGATAGCCGAAGGCGAGCAGCGCGAACATGAGCCAGACCGGATGCAGGCCGACGCTCTCGCCCACCAGCTTGGGCGAAAGCACGTTACCCTCGAGGAACTGGCCGACGAGGAAAATGCCGAGCACGGCCAGGATCGCGCCGTAGTGCGGCCAGAACTGCGCCACCGCCACGCCCACCGCCAGCACCAGCCCGGTCATCGAGCCGACATAGGGAATGAAGGTGATCAGGCCGGAGATCAGGCCGATCAGCAAGCCGAAATTGAGCCCGGCAAGCGTCAATGCCACCGCATAGAACAAGCCGAGGATAACGCAGACCATGGTCTGCCCGCGCACGAAGCCGGAAATCGCGGCGTCGATCTCGCGCGCGAGCGCGTGCACGGTGTCGCGCTGGTGGATCGGAATCCAGCCGTCGATCGTGCGCAGCATGCGGTGCCAGTCGCAGAGCAGGTAGAACGCCACCACCGGCGTCACCACCATCAACGAAAACAGCGACAGCAAAGCCTGCCCGCCCGACCACAGCGACTTCAGGAAGGTCGTGAGCCAGCCCATGCCCTGCGTGACCAGATCGCCGATCGATTTGTCGGGCTTAAATCCCGAGCCCAACAGCTTCTGCAGCCAGGGCCGGCTCTGATCGGTGAGCAAGTGTTGCAGCTTGGTGACATAGCCGGGAACGGAGGCGAGGAAGGAGGAGAGCTGGTCGCCCAGAATCGGCACCACCAGCAGGATCAAGCCGATGAGCACGAGCAAGACCAGCGCGATGATGATGAGCGCGGCGACGATCCGGTTGACGCCGAGGCGCTCGATACGGTCGGTCAGCGGCCGCAGCAGATAGGCGATGGCGAAACCGGCCACGAACGGCAACAGGATGGCGCTGAGCAGCCACAACAGCAGGATGGCCACGGCAAGCGCCGCCAGCCAGAACGCAAATGGACGCGAAAACGGCAAGCCGGTGCGCAGGCTGGGCGCGGCCGGCGCGGACGTTGGGTCCGGAGTGCTCACCGTCTTTCCGCTGCGGAATTCATATGCCGCACCCACTCGGCGAGATAGGCGGCGACCGACAAGAGGGTCAGCGCCGCCACCAGCCCCATCAGCACCAGTTTGACGATCGTGGCCTCGATGTGAAAGCCGAGCGAGCCCAAGATCAAGCAAGCAAACATGATTTGCGCCGCGGTGTTCAACTTGGAAACCAGAAGCGGCCTGATCTTCAGGGGGCTCCCCATCAGCCAGGACAGCATGATCCCTCCGACGATCAGGATATCGCGCGAGACCACCAGGATCACCAGCCAGCGCGGGATATCCCCGTTGATCCCAAGCGTCAGATAGATCGACACGATCAGCGCCTTGTCGGCGAGCGGGTCGAGATAGGCGCCGAGCACGGAGCTCATGTGGAAGCGCTTGGCCAGGAACCCGTCCACGGCGTCGCTGACGCCGGCGGCCAGAAACAGCACGAAGGCCACCGCCATGGCGCCGGACGCGATGGCCCAGACCACGATCGGAACCAACAGAATACGCCCCAGCGTGATGAGGTTCGGAATGCTCAATTTTGTAGACCCGGCCTGCAGGCGTGCCCCCGGTCCTGCAACCGGCAAACCGCCAATCCCGGGACCGAGTATAACGGCGGGCGGACCATTGCGCGACTTGCGATTCCGACGTAGGACCCGCCCGGGAGCGCAACCCTGTAAACGCTGAAACGCCGCGTTCCCCTAACATTTTGCTGGCGCATGATCTTTCCGAAAACCGGTGCCCACGTTTCGGGATCATGCGCTGACGAGGACCTCATGGCAGACCAAAAGCGCGGCCTGACCTATGCGCAGGCCGGCGTCGACATCGACGCCGGCAACCGCATGGTCGACCTGATCAAGCCGCTGGTGCGCGGCACCGCGCGTCCGGGGGCCGACAGCGAGATCGGCGGCTTCGGCGGGCTGTTCGACCTCAAGCGGGCCGGCTTTACCGATCCGGTGCTGGTGGCGGCCACCGACGGGGTCGGCACCAAGCTCAAGATCGCCATCGAAACCGGCCGTCACGACACCATCGGCATCGACCTGGTGGCCATGAGCGTCAACGACCTGGTGGTGCAAGGCGCCGAGCCCTTGTTCTTCCTCGACTACTATGCCTGCGGCAAGCTCAGGCCCGAGATCGGCGCCGCCGTGGTCGCCGGCATTGCGCTGGGGTGCCGCGAGGCCGGCTGCGCGCTGATCGGCGGGGAGACCGCCGAAA
>JAKAMD010000417.1 GCA_021823875.1 Pseudomonadota bacterium
ATCGCCGCCTACGTGGTGATCGAGCCGTTGCGGCGCGATTCGGCCCCGGCGATCGCCGCGGCCACCGCCGTTGCCCTCAAGCGCGATCCGCAGGCCGTGGTTCTGGCGCTGGCCGCCGACCACATCATCCTCGACCCCGCCAAATTCCGCGACACCTGCCAAGCCGGCCGGGCCGCCGCTGAGGGCGGCCGCATCGTCACCTTCGGCATCCGCCCAAGCGAACCCAAGACCAGCTACGGCTACATCCTGCCGGGCAAGGCGCTCGGCGACACCGGCGTGCATGCGGTCGAAGGCTTCGTCGAGAAGCCGGACGCGGCGACCGCCGCCCGCTACGTGCATAACGGCTATCTGTGGAATTCGGGCAATTTCCTGTTCCGCGCCGACGTCATGCTGGCGGAGCTCAGGCGGCTGGAACCGGAGATGGCAGCCGCCGTCGAGGCCGCGGTCGAGAAAGCCTCGACCGATCTCGGCTTCCTGCGGCTCGACCCGGAGGCCTTCGCGCGCGCGCCGCAGAAGTCGATCGACTATGCGGTGATGGAAAAGACCGACCGCGCCGCCGTTGTGGCCGGCGACTTTCGTTGGTCGGATATCGGCAGCTGGGATGCGCTGTTCGACATCACGCCGCACGACGCCGACGGCAATGTGGTGCAGGGCCCGGTCGTGACGATGGACGCGCATGGCTGCGTGGTGCATTCCGACGGGCGGCTGGCCGCTGTGGTCGGCGTCGATGATCTGGTGGTGGTGAGCACCTCGGACGCGGTGATGGTGGTGCCGCGCGCGCGGTCGCAAGAGGTGAAGGAACTGGTCGCCAAGCTGAAGGCCGCGAAGCGGCCGGAGGCGACAGACCACAAGCGCGTACATCGGCCCTGGGGCTATTACGAGTCGATCGACATGGGCGAGCGCTTCCAGGTCAAGCGCATCGTGGTCATTCCCGGCGGGGTTTTGTCACTGCAGAAACATCGTCATCGTTCCGAGCACTGGGTGGTGGTGCGCGGCACCGCGGAAGTCACGCTCGGCGACCAGGTGCGCGCCGTGCACGAGAACGAGTCGATCTATATCCCGATCGGCAGCGTCCATCGCATGGCCAATAAGGGCAAGATCCCGCTCGAACTAATCGAAGTGCAGACCGGCAGCTATCTCGGCGAGGACGATATCGAGCGGCTGGAGGACGTCTATCAGCGGGCGTGACCGCCCGCGCAATCACCGGCGCACTATTGGCAAGGCGGAAGCGACGTCGGTGTGGGAGAAGTCTTCGCCTTTGAACAACAAGGTCTGGCCGAGTTCCCTGGTGAGCGCATAGGCAAAACAGTCGCCGAAATTCAGCTTGGCCGGATGCCCGCTGCCTTTGCCAAAATCGCGGTAGGCGGCCCGTGCCGTTTGCGCCTGCCGCTCGGTCACCGGCTCGACGGCGATGTTCGCCGCTTTGATGAAGTCGTCGAAGCGTCGCGAGGCGATCGGATCGCGGCTGACATCAATGACCACGGCCGCTTCGACGAAATTGACGGCGCTCAGGTGGCGGCTGGTCGCATCGGCGATGGCTCGCGCATAGGATGCCGCATCCGGCTCGTCCCGCAGGATGGCGATGATAGCCGAGGCATCGATGATCATTTCGGCAGCCCGCGCTCGTCGTAAAGCATCTCGCCGTGCTCGATGGTGCGGTACGGCGTCTTCAGATGCGCCGCGCATTCCCGCCCGATGGTCAGCAGATGCTCAGCGAGGTCGCCTTCGCGTTCGCGGCGGACGCGCGCGAGACGCTCGCGCACGGCTTCGGTCACCGCAGTGGTCAGGCTCTCCCCGGTCAGCTTGGAAAGCTGTTTGGTTAGCCGATAGGTCTCCTCGTTCTTGATGTTCATCGTCATTTATTCTACCTTTCTACCATTCGATAATATAATTATACCTTATAGTGTCAAAAGTCTAGCCTGGAGGACGGTTTTCGGACTGACTGGTAGCGATCGCAGCACGCCGTTGGGCGGCGGAGCCGGCGTTCAGCGCCCCGTCCACACCGGCGTCTGCTTGGCGACAAAGGCCTTCACGCCCTCGCGGAAATCCTCGCTGCCATAGGCGCGGCGGATGAGGTCCTCGTCTTCCACCGCAACGGCGGCCAGCAGACGGCGGATCGCTTCCTTGCCGACCTGCATGGTGATCGGCGCGTGTTGCACGAGCCGGCCGAGCAGTTCGTCGACCCGCGCCGCGAGGTCGCCGGGCTCGACGATGAGGCTGAGATAGCCCGCCTCGCGGGCTTCCTCGGCATTCAGCATCTCGGCCAGCATCACCATGCGCTTGGTGCGCCCGACACCGAATTCCGCCAGCAGCCGCGCATAGATGCCGGTGGCCAGGCAATTGCCGAGCGTGCGCGCGATCGGAACGCCGAAGCGCGCCGCCGGCGTCGCGATGCGCAGGTCGCAGGCGGTCGCGATCGCCAGCCCGCCGCCCACGCAAAAGCCGTCGACCACCGCCAGGGTCGGCATCGGCAGGCTTTCAATCGCTTCTAGGAATTGGGCGATCTTCTTTTCATAGGCGACCCCGTCCTCGCCCGAGGTGAAGGCCTGAAATTGCGCGATATCGGTGCCGGCGATGAAGGCCTTGCCGCCGGCGCCGGAGAACGCGACTGCGCGGATGCTGGCATCGGCGCGCAGCGTCGCGCAAATCTGCGCGAGCTGTTCATACATCGTCCAGGTCATGGCATTGCGCGCCTGCGGACGGTCGAAAACGACGCGCGCGATCGCACCCTCGCGTGTCAACCGCACTGCGCCGTCGCCCGAAGGGATGTTCTGTTCGCTCATGCCGGTTTTCCTTGAAAACATCGTTTTGCCCCGATGCCAAGCGTCACCGGGGAAGGCGGACTTTAATGAGATGACGGGGCGGCGTCGATGCGCGAGCGCGCGGCGCTCATATGATTTTTCTGCGCATCATCTCGTCGATCACCTGATGCGCCAGCGCACCGGCCCCCTCGCGCCCGGCCATGAGATGCAACTCCGGATTTTCCGGCGTCTCGTAGGGCTGATCGACGCCGGTAAAGTTCTTGATCTCACCGGCAATCGCCCGTTTGTAGAGCCCTTTGGGATCGCGCGCGATGCATTGCTCGATCGGCGTATCGACGAACACCTCGATGAACTCCTCGCCCAGCAGGTCGCGCACCATGCGGCGCTCGGCACGGAACGGCGAGATGAACGAGCACAATACCACCAGTCCGGCTTCCGTCATCAGCTTGGCGACCTCGCCGACGCGGCGGATGTTCTCCACCCGGTCCGCCTCGGTGAAGCCGAGGTCCTTGTTGAGGCCGTGCCGCACATTGTCGCCATCGAGCATCAAGGTATGCACCCCGCGCGCGTGCAAGCCTGCTTCAACCAGGTTGGCGATGGTCGACTTGCCGGCGCCCGACAGGCCGGTGAACCACAGCAC
>JAKAMD010000039.1 GCA_021823875.1 Pseudomonadota bacterium
CGCCGGCCGAGGAGATGGTCAGCGCAGAGCGCGGCACCTGCACCGCCGGCACCGGATTGAGCATGAGCACCACCTCGGAAGTAATGCCGTCGGGGATCTTGCCGCCCGGATTGCGGATTTCAACCTCGACGCGATAGGTACGCGTGACTGCACTCGCCACGCTCGACACGTAGCGCACCCGGCCCTGCACGGTCTGGCCGGTGATCAGCCGTACTTCGGCATGTTCGCCGGCTTTGATGCCAGCGAGCTTGCGCTCGGACACTTCCACCACCGCCAGCATGGGATCGAGCGACACCAGCGTCGCGATCTCCTTACCGGCCATGGAAAAGGCGGCACCGCCGATCTCCGCCGGGACATCAGTAATGACACCGGCCCAGGGCGCGCGCACGATGCCGCGGTCACGCTCGGCTTTGGCCGTCGCAAGCGCGGCTTGCGCCGCCTTGTATTGGGCTTCCAGATTGACCAGGTCGAGCCGCGGCAGGCTGCCCTTCTCGATCAGCGTGCGCTTAGCCTCGAGCTCGGTCTTGCGCTGATCGACCAAGGCTTGTGCCTGCACCACCTGCGCCTCGCGCGCTTCATCGGACAGCACGGCGACGATTTCGCCCTTTTCGACATGCTGGCCGCGCTTGACCCGCAACTGGGTGAGCACGCCACCGGCGCGCGCGGTGATGTTGACCTTGTGGTCGGCCTCGGTGCGGCCGGACAGGATCAGCGTCGGGCTGTGCTCGACCACGCGCGCGGTAATGACGGAGACACGGAACAGCGGCTGCGTCTTGGCTTGCGAGGGACGGATCGCGGCCTGGCCTTCGGCGCTGTCGCGCGGCAGCAAATGACCGGACGCGATCCAGACTGCGGCAGCGGCCACCAAGCCGACGGCGGTGATGCGGCTCGCCTTCATTCTGCACTCTCCCCGTTCTTGGCGGCGCGCTCCTCCGGCTTCGCCAGCAGGCAATGCACCATCTTCAGGATCATCGGCAGCACGCGTTCAGCATCGAAATTGTTCTCGACCGCGCGACGCCAGGACATACCGTCGCCCAGCACCATGAGCACCATGGCAGCGGCGTCGACGTCGAGATCGGCGCGTATCTCGCCGCGCTCGACCGCGCTGCGCAGCATCGCCGCGATACGGTCTTTGATGTCGTTTTCAATTTCTTGATAAAGCCGCGCGATGTCGACATTGCGCCGGCTCTCGGCCATGATCTCGGCACACAAACCGATTTCTGCGTCACTGCGATCGACAAGATGGTGGCGCCCGAGTTCGGCCAGGCCGGTGAAGAAGTCCGGCGCTTCGCTCACGCGGGCAAAGCTGGCGACGGCTTCCGCGCGGTTGCGCTCGGAAATGCCGGCGATCAGCGCCTCCTTCGAGGGGAAATACCGATAGAGATTGCCCGGGCTCATCCCGGCCTCGGCGCAGATCTCATGCATCGAGGCCTGATGGAAACCGAAACGGGCGAAACAACGTTCCGCCGCCTCGAGAATTTCTGTGCGCCGGTCGGACTGAAGCTGAGCGTTGGCTCGCCGCATGTCGTCGCCCCTTATCCCTATATTTCCAAAGGGTTACTGCACTGCATGATAATGAGAATGAATGTTCATTCTAAAGATCGCCGGATGAAGTGTCAACAGCTGGGAAGCGAAGGGGCAATTGACCTGCTTTTATTCGCCCGCTCGCACGGCTTTCCTGTGCCTCAGCGCAGCAACCGGCGGCCAAGGTAGCCCCGGTGATCGACGCGGCCTGACGGCTTTCCCGCCGAAACCGGCCGCGCATGCACATGTGCTTTGTTGCCCAGTTCCCGCGAAGAAGTGGGTGCCTTCCTCGCTGAGCATGGTTCAAGCGCTGCGAACAGAGTCATGGGGCGGAATGACATAATCCTGCCACGCCGCCCACGCGCACGAGCACGAGCACGAGCACAGCGCACTTGCTGGGAGTCAGTCTTCCAAAGCCGCTCGCAACCGAAATGATTTCATCATGCGCACAAACCGCACGCCACCGGCCGAGACAGTTGCGGCGGGGCAAAATAGCGGGCAGCATTATGCCTGTCCGCTGGCGGCAACGATTTGGCGGACACACCGAATGAAAAACGAAAGAAAGATTCGGGAGGAACAAGGCCATGCACTATTCCAGGACAATTGCATCATCCCTATTCGCATCGGCATTGTTGGTGGCAGCGGTAGCGCCAGGATCCAATGAAGGTGCGAGCCGGAAAGCGGGGGCTTAACAAACGAAAGAAGCAAAATAGAAGGAGGAGGGCTCATGGTTAGGATCCAAACATGGTTGGTTGCGGCAGCCGCCATCGTTCTCGGGGCGCTTCCGGCGATGGCGCAAGATTATCCAACGCGTACCATCAAAATGGTGGTGCCGTTTCCGCCGGGCGGCCCGAGCGACGTCGTCGCCCGCATCGTGGCTGACGGCATGAGCCGGGCTCTCGGAGAGAGCGTCATTATCGAAAATGTCAGCGGCGCCGGCGGGACGATCGGCACCGAGCGCGTCGCGGAAGCCTCGCCCGACGGCTATACGTTGCTCGGCGCCGGAATGGGCTCGCACGTCGCGGCACCCGCGCTGTTCGCACACTTGAAATACGATTCGACCAAGGATTTCGAGCCGATCGGGCTCGCTTCGAATTCACCGGTCGCTGTCGTCGCAAGAAAGGGCATACCGGCCAAAAATCTTCAAGAATTTATCGCCTGGGCGAAGAAAGGCGGTGATAAGCTACGCCAAGGCCACGGCGGCATCGGCTCTGCCTCGCACATGGCGTGCCTGCTGTTCAACGCGGAGGCGGGGCTTCACCCGATTTCTGTCGCCTTTCGCGGCACCGGCCCGGCGTTAAACGATCTCATCGGCGGCCACATCGATTATTTCTGCGAGCAGGTGCTCAGCATTGCACCGGCAGTGAAGGGCGGCTCGATCAAGGCATTCGTTGTTTCCGGCAATGCACGCTCGACAGCGTTGCCGAATGTACCGTCGGCCAAGGAGGCCGGATTCCCGAACTACCAGCTCAGCATTTGGAGCGCGATCTTCGCGCCTAAGGGCACGCCGAAGCCGATTGTCGACAAATTGAGCGCCGCATTGGACAAAGCCTTGGACGATCCCGCGGTGGTCAAACGTCTAACCGGCCTGGGCGGCACAGTGCCGAGCAAAGCCGAGCGCGGACCAGCGCATCTCGAGACGGTGCTCAAGGCCGACATCGCCCGCTGGAACCCGATTTTGAAACAAGCGATGACAATGTCGAAAAAAGCCGCAAAGTAAATCTGCGCGAAGACGGATGGCGGGCTGGGTCTTGCGGGGTCGATCGCCTGCACGGGCCGCGCGGGCGGACGGCCCATCAACGAAACGAGGTCTACGCCAACGCTGCTTCATCCCGGCACCGGCGAACGTGCGATGCATACCCGCGCGCTGGCGCAGGCCGGCGCCGTCTCCGCCATCCTGGCCTGTCGACCATTTGCGGGCTGGCCGAGCGCTCGCGGGTGCGCGGACTGATCGGCGGACTGATCGGGTTGATGGTGATGAGCATCGGCCAGGACCCGATCGACGGCGTTCCCCGCCTCACTTTCGGCGGCACACTCTGCTGCCGGGCGTTGATTTGCTGGTGGCGATGATCGGCCTGTTCGCGGTGCCGCAGGCGATCACGTCGTTGGCAATCTGCGCGTCAAGACTCGCACACAGGCGGGCGAACAGAAGGCGTGAGCGAGCTCTAACGTCCGTGCTGCAACGGAATGCGCGCTACATTTCGACCGGGTAGCCGACGATGCTGCCCCATTCGGTCCACGAACCGTCGTAGATCTTGATGTTGCCGTGGCCGAGGATATGGCCCATGGCGATCCAGCCAATGGTGGCGCGATGGCTGAGCCGGCAATAGACGACCACGTCGTCGACCTTGTCCGGCGCGATGCCGGACGCCGCCAGCACGCGGCGAAGCTGCTCCGGCGACTTGAAGGTGTCGTCTTCGTTCAGCAGCTCCTTGAAATAGAGGTGAAGCGCGCCCGGGATGCGGCCTGTTCGCTGCGCGCCGTGGTCGACCGGGAACGTGTATTCGGAAACGCGTTCGCCCTTGTATTCCTCCGGCGAGCGGACATCGAGCAGCAGCCGCTTCGGGTTTTTCAGGTTGTCGCGCACATTGCGGCGGCCGACCCGCATTGAGCCGTCGCCCATCGGCACCGGATAATCCACGGCGGGAAAACGCGGCACCGTGCGCGACAGCGGCCGGCCCTCGATCACCCATTTGCGGCGCGCACCGTCGAGCAGGCGCAGGTTCTTGTGCCCGGCCATGGTGAAGGACCAGAAGGCATAGCTGCCGTATTGCACGGGATCGCCGTACAACACCACGGTCGATTGCGGGCCGATGCCCATGCTGCCGAACAGCTTCGCCATCGCCTCCGGCGTGACGAAATCGCGGTCGGTCTCGTGCCAGCACGCTCCCTTCCAGTACAGCCACATGGCGCCCGGAATATGCCCCTCGTTGTAGATCTTGTCATCGTCGAGATTGCAGACCTCGATGATGCGCAGATCGGGGTCGCCGAGATGCTGTTCGAGCCATTCAGTGGAAACGAGGGGCGAAGACATCATTGCACCTACTTTTATTCAAGCGCAGCCATGCGCTGAGCTTTCTATACCCTAAGCGTCGCGCATCTTCACCACGACCTTGATAGCGCCATCGATGCGGTCGCGGCTGTATTTGAAGGCCGTCGGCACGTCGTCCATCTTGAAGGTGTGGGTATGGATGAGCTTGGCGTCGAACCGCCGCTGCGCGAACAGCGCCGACGCGCGATGGGTGGCGCTGCGGCCCTCGCCACGAATACCGAAGACCGCGATATGATTGCGTACCAGCTTGGCGACGTCCACCGATACCGGCTGGTTCGCGAAGCCGATCATGCAAATACGCCCGCCACGCATCACCATGTCCATGCCGTCGTTTAGCCCGTTGGGGTTGCCCGAGCATTCCATCACGTAATGAACGCCCTTGCCGCCGGTGATGCGTTTGACCGCCTCGACTGGATTTTCCGAATTGATGTTGACGACGTGATCGGCACCGAGTTGCCGGCCCAGGTTCAGGCGCGAGTCGCGCGTGCCGGTGAGAATGACCGGCTGCGCGCCGAGCGCCTTGCCGACCGCTACCCCCATCAGCCCGATCGCGCCGGGCCCGGTGATGCAAAGACTCTGCCCGGCGATCAGGCCGCCGAGTGTGTCGAGCGCGTACATGGCGGTGCCGGCGGTCACGATCAGCGTGGCTTCCTCGTCGCCGACGTTGTCCGGCACGTGTACCAGCGTGTTGACGTTATTGACCGCGTAGTCGGCGAAGCCGCCGTCGGTGGTGAAGCCGTTGGCGCGATGGCCCTTGTTGTGCGCGCCGTAATTCATCCCGTAGTTGAGACAAGACGTGTACATGCCGGCGCGGCAGCGCTCGCAGCGGCCGCAACCGAAATGTACTTCCACCGCGACACGATCGCCGATCGCGAATTCATCGACCCCGGGCCCGAGCTTGACCACCCGGCCCATGTATTCGTGACCGGGCGTGAAATTCTTGTTGAACGGCAGCCCTCCCTCGATCAATGCCGGCGGCCCGCGCGTGATGATCCGGATATCGCCGTCGCAGAAAGCGATGGCGTCGATGCGCACCAGCACCTCGGCCGGCCCCGGCTGCGGAACGAGTTTCTCGGTCAACCTGAGATCACCGGGATCGTCGAGCACCCAGGCGCGCATGGTTTCCGGGATTACGAAACTGCCGCCTTGAACCGCCGCACTCATGGTTGTCCTCTTCGAGTGGTGCAGACCTGCGTGTGCCGATGCGCCGTAACGTCGCAGCAAACAGCCATTCGAATTTTTACAGTCAGAAAAAACTGCGCAAGGTGGGGGAAAGAAAGACCCACGAGCTGCCTGCCTTCCGGCGTGCCCACGCATCTTGCCATGCCAAGCTAAGCCCGCCGACGGCCTGTCGACGCAGGCACGGCCTCGGTCACGCGTTCTTATTCGTTGATGGATGTTCTTGTACGCTGCTTGTCGTTTACGCCCCGGCATTGCGGATCGAGCTGTGCCCTATCCATTCGAAATAAGCCTACCACTTGCCGGACGCGGCGCAACTGGTCTGCGCCTCTCGATGCCACTGCTTTCGCAGGAGGAAAATACCGGCAGCGGTCCCCGCGAGGAAATGCCTATGCCGACGACGCTTTTTGCTTACACGGCCTGCAACGAGCCATTATGATTTGCGGCCAACCTCGCTGAAGGGGAAGCCGGATCACAATGTATGTTGCGAACAGTAAGCGCCTGACCACGGAAGGCGCCAGAAAAATGATGGCGACCGCCATCGAAAAAGCCAAGGAAGCCGGCATCGCTGTGTCGATCGCCATTACCGATGCGGGCGGACACCTTATCCTGTTCGAGCGCATGGAAGGCGGACGCTTTCATTCCGTCCATTCGTCCACGACCAAGGCGGTTTGCGCCGCGTCCAACAAACGACCGACTTCCTCGCGCGGCGCGGTGGCGCAGGAACTGGACGTCGCCCATGCGATCGGGCTGGCGCTCGCGGCGGGTCCGGAACGCTGGACCGCGATGGAAGGCGGCTGTCCCGTCATTTCGGACGGCGAGTGCATCGGCGGCATTGGCATCGCCGGCGGCGACTGGCAGACCGACGAACGCATCGCACAACAGGCCGTCGAATCGATCGGCGCGACCTGGCGCATCGACCCCGCTAACGGGCGGCGAACGAAACAAAACAATCAACCGCCGCATCATCGGCACTCCGGGAGAAAATCGGCATGGCTGTTGAGCCGCTTCGTGTAGCCTGCATCGGCATGGGCTGGTGGTCGGACGTGCTGGCGGACGCGATCAAGCGTTCCGGCAAGCTCAAGATCGTCGCCTGCTTCACGCGCTCCGAGGAGAAGCGCGATAAATTTGCGGCCAAATACAGTTGCCGCGCCGCGCCCGGCTACGAGGCTATCCTCGCCGATCCCGAGATCGAAGCGATCATCAATACGACGCCGAACGATGTCCATCTCGAGACCACGCGCGCGGCGGCGGCGCACGGCAAGCACGTGTTTCTCGACAAGCCGATCGCCAATACCGTGTCCGACGGGCGCAAGATCACCGAGGTCTGCCGCGAGGCGGGCATCGTTCTGGCCTTGGGCTATCAGCGCCGGCGCGAAAATCATTTCCGCTGGATCAAACGGCAGATCGACGACGGCGTGTTCGGCAAGCTGGTCAATGCCGAGGCCAATATCAGCCGCGACCGCCTCGGCAAGATCGATCTGAGCTCTTGGCGTTACCAAGCGAGCGGCATGCCGGGCGGCGTGATGCTGCAGATCGGCATCCATTACGCCGACGTGCTGGATTATCTGATCGGGCCAATCAAAGCGGTGAGCGGCCGCTTCGCGCAACTGGTGCTACCGGGCGACAATCCGGATGTCGCAAGTCTCGTGTTCGAGCACGAGAACGGCGCGCTCTCCACGCTCAACGCCAGCTATGCCTCGGCATCGGAATATTACCTGATGAACATCTACGGCAAGGAAGCGACCGCCTATTACGACTTGCATCGCGGCCTCAGCCTGATCAAGCGCGGCGAGAATCGGCCGGTCGACGTTCCTTGCGAAAAGAACGATACCTTCGTGGAAGAGCTGGAGGAGTTCGCCGCGGCCGTGCGCAGCAACAGTCAGCCGGAAGTCGGCGGTGACTACGCGACCTCTTCGCTCGCGGTGATCCGCGCCGGCATCCTGTCGGCGCGCGAAGGCCGCCGCGTGACGGTCGCGGAAATCCTGGAAAAGGATTGAGCGCAGCGACGCGCGGCGGCTCCTAGCCGGATATAGCAACGGCTGGCGAGGCGCTTGGCGCTGCGCCAATTGTGTACAATAAAACTTTTTTGCTCAAAAATTGAGCAGTCACCTGCCGTGATCTAACTCAATCTCATTGTTGGCCACCGTCCCCTTCGCGCCGCGCAGTTTGGGAAAATCTCGCCTGCGCAAGTTGTTACGGCGAATTGGCGACGCTGGCATGGGTCTTGCCAAACCCGATCACGTCATTGCGGACAGCAACCGGGCACGTGCCGCCAGAGAATTCGCATTCGTGACAAGCCCACAGGGGAGCCTTTCCATGTCCATGCATACCTCCATCACACGCCGTCTCCTGCTAGCCGGGTTAGGCGGCGTCGGTGCCACCGCCATCACCGCAAACATGCCCTTCGGTCATGCACAGGCGGCGACGCCGGTCGTCGGCTTCATCTATGTCGGGCCGCGCGACGACTTCGGCTACAACCAGGCGCATGCCGAGGGCGCCGCGGCGGTCAAGAAGATGAAGGCCGTCAAAGTGGTCGAGGAGGAGCGCATCCCCGAGACTGTCCAGGTCGCCAAGACCATGGAAAGCATGATCAACCTCGACGGCGCCGGCCTGCTGTTCCCCACCTCGTTCGGCTATTTCAATCCCTACATCCTCAACGAAGCGAAGAAATATCCGAAGGTCCGCTTCGAACACGCCGGCGGGTTGTGGACACCGAAAGACCCGAAAAACGCCGGCAGCTATTTCGGCTACATCTTCGAAGGGCAGTACATCAACGGCATCATCGCCGGCTACGCCTCCAAAAGCGGCAAGCTCGGCTTCGTCGCCGCCAAGCCGATCCCGCAGGTGCTGCAGAACATCAACGCCTTCACGCTCGGCGCGCGCCTGGTCAATCCGAAGGCTACCACCCAGGTCATCTTTACCGGCGACTGGTCGCTGCCGGTGAAGGAGGCCGAAGCCACGAACAGCATGATCGACCAGGGCGTCGACGTGGTCACCATGCATGTCGATAGTCCCAAGGTGGTGGTGCAGACCGCCGCCAAACGCGGCGCCATGGTGTGCGGCTATCACTGCAGCCAGGCGGCGCTCGCCCCGCAATCCTATCTCACCGGCGCCGAATGGAACTGGACCGACCTTTATCCGAAGTTCGTCACCATGTGGATGAAGGGCGAGACCATCCCGAATTTCTATCGCGGCGGCTTCAAGGAAGGCCTGATCAAGCAGTCGCCCTACGGGCCGAAGGTTTCCGCGGAAGCGCGCAAGCACGCCGATGACGTCAAGGCCAAGCTCACCGCGCAGCAATACGTGATCTTCAAAGGCCCGCTCAAGGACAACACGGGCAAGATGGCGGTCGCCGGCGGCAGCGAGCTGATCCAGACCAACGCCACCGATGAGAAGCTCGAGTCGATGCATTTCCTGGTGGATGGAGTGCTCGGAAGCCTGCCGGCGTAACAGCACGCACACACGGGGCTGGCCATGACCAGCGAATTGATTGCCGGAGATGCGGCGGCGGACGACAGGCCCGCCGTCATTCCCGCCGAAAGCGTGATCCGGCGCGATGCGATCGGGCGCGCCGCCGAAGCGGTGGTCATCCCGCTCGGCGCGCTGATCGTCTCGCTGTTGCTGTTCGGCGTCTTCGTCGCCTTCGCCGGCATCAATCCGCTCGACCTGTACAGCGCCATGGTCCTCGGATCGTTCGGTTCGTGGTTTTCGGTGCAGAACACGCTCACGCTGGCCTCGCCGCTCGTGCTGACCGCGCTGTGCACCGCGCTGCCGGCCCAGGCGGGCCTGATGGTCATCGGCGGCGAAGGGGCATTCGTTATTGGCGGCTTGGCGGCGATCGCCGTCGGCTTGCCTTTGTCGACGGCGGCGCCACCCGCCCTGGTGCAACTCGGCATGGCCATCGCCGGCATGGCGGCCGGTGGCGCCTGGATCGCCTTTGCCGGCGCACTGCGCCATTGGCGCGGCGTCAACGAGACGATCTCGACACTGCTATTGACCTATATCGGCATCGCCGTCCTCAACCACATGGTCGAAGGCGTGATGCGCGATCCGGCGAGTCTGAACAAGCCGGCGACCCACGCACTGCCCAATGCCGACATGATCGGCAATATTCCCGGCATGGATGTGCATATGGGGCTGATCTACGGTCTCATCTTCTGCGTCATCGCCTACATCCTGTTCTTCCACACCACCTTCGGCTTCGCCGCCCGCATGGTCGGCGGCAATCCGCGCGCGGCCCGCCTCGCCGGATTGGCCGTCGGCCGCATCGTCATGATCGTGACCACGCTGGCCGGCGCCGCCGGCGGGCTGGCCGGCATGGTGGAGGTTGCCGCCGTGCAAGGCCGCGCCAGCGCCACGCTCGCCGCCGGTTATGGCTACACCGGCATCCTGGTCGCCTTCATCGCGCGGCAGAATCCGCTCGCCGTCATTCCGGTCGCCATTCTGTTCGGCGGCATCAATGCCAGCGGCGGCCTGCTTCAGCGCCGGCTCGATCTGCCCGACGCCTCGGTGCTGGTGCTGCAAGGCATCATCTTCGTGGTGATCCTGGCCAGCGAAACGCTATTCGGCAGATTCAAGATATTCCGCCCGAAGGAGAACTGACGATGTTTGGCGCGTCGCTGCACCATACTCCGTTCGTCCCCGCGCAAGCGGGAATCCAGGGCGACAATACAAGCGCTGAAGGTTTAGCCCCTGGGTTCCCGCTTGCGCGGAAACGAACGGGTGTGAGACCGCCAAAGGAGAGCTGATATGGCCGACGTCGGCATCGGATGGTGGGGCGTGCCACTGGCAGTCGCGGCGGGCGCGGTGCGTGCCGGCACGCCGTTCCTGTTCGTGAGCCTTGGCGAACTGCTCACCGAGAAATCCGGCCGCATCAATCTCGGTCTCGAAGGCACGCTGGTGATGGGCGCGATGAGCGGCTACGGCACCGCGTATCTCACCGGCTCTCCCTGGCTCGGCGTGTTGGTCGCCGGCATCACCGGTTCGCTGTTCGGCGCGCTGCATGCGGGCCTGTGCAGCCTGCCGCGCGTCAACGACATCGCCGTCGGCATTGCGCTGATGCTGTTCGGCACCGGCCTCGCCTTCTACCTCGGCAAGCCGTTGATCCAGCCGCAGGCGCCGACGCTGCCGGCGTTGCACCTCGGCTGGTGGAGCAGCATCGCCGCGGTGCGCGATGCGCTCAAGATCAACGGACTGTTCATTGTCGGCGCCTTGCTGGCGCCCGCCATCGTCTGGCTGTTGCGTTCGACCCGCTGGGGCATGATCGTGCGCATGGTCGGCGATTCAGCCGATGCCGCGCGCGCCATGGGCTATTCGGTCGATTGGGTGCGGCTCTTGGCGACCATGACCGGCGGTTTTCTCGCCGGCATCGGCGGCTCGTTCCTCTCGCTCTATTACCCCGGAAGCTGGAGCGAAGGCCTGTCCAGCGGCCAGGGCATCACCGCGGTGGCGCTCGTCATCTTCGCGCGCTGGAGCCCGATGAACTGCTTCTACGCCTCGCTCTTGTTCGGCGGCGCCGGCGCGCTGGGCCCGGCGCTGCAATCGGTCGGCATCCATTCCGGCTACTACCTGTTCAACGCGGCGCCCTATTTCCTCACGCTGTTCATCATGGTGCTGACCTCCTCTTCCGAGCACCGGCTCTCCGGCGCGCCGTCGGAACTGAGCATCACCCGCTGAGAAAGAATCATGGCCGAGCGCTACGTCAACGCCGATCCCTATCCCTGGCCCTACAACGGCGATCTGCGTCCCGAGAATACGGCGCTGATCATCATCGACATGCAGACCGATTTCTGTGGGCCCGGCGGCTATGTCGATACCATGGGCTACGATCTTTCGCTCACCCGCGCGCCGATCGAACCGATCAAGGCGCTGCTCGCGGCCATGCGCGCCAAGGGCTACCACATCATCCATACCCGCGAGGGTCACCGGCCCGATCTTTCCGATCTGCCTGAGAATAAGCGCTGGCGTTCGCGCCGCATCGGCGCCGGCATCGGCGATCCGGGACCATGCGGGCGCATCCTGGTGCGCGGCGAGCCGGGCTGGGACATCATCCCGGAGCTCGCGCCGCAAGCCGGCGAGCCGATCATCGACAAGCCGGGCAAGGGCTCGTTCTGCGCCACCGATCTCGAATTGATCCTGCACACCCGCGGCATCGAGAACATCGTGCTCACCGGCATCACCACCGACGTCTGCGTGCACACCACCATGCGCGAGGCCAACGACCGCGGCTTCGAATGCCTGATCCTGGAGGACTGCTGCGGCGCCACTGACAAGGCCAATCACGAGCACGCCATCAAGATGGTGAAGATGCAGGGCGGCGTGTTCGGTGCGGTCAGCAATTCCGCAGAGGTCATAAAGGGGATCGCATGAGCCAGTCGATCGGCGCCCTCTCCGACCACCTGCCGCTGCCGAGCGAAGGCGCGCTCGCCGTCGAGACCTACGGTATCGGCAAACGTTTCGGCGATCTCATTGCGCTCGCCAATGCGTCGGTCAAGATCGCGGCCGGCAGCGTACATGCGCTGCTGGGCGAAAACGGCGCCGGCAAATCGACGCTGGTCAAATGCATCATGGGCTATTACCGGCCCGACGATGGCAGCGTGATGGTCGACGGCCACGAGGTCGCCATCACCACCCCGCGCCACGCCCATGCGCTCGGGCTCGGCATGGTCTACCAGCATTTCACTTTGGTGCCGCACATGACGGTGCTGGAGAACATGGTGATGGCGCGC
This sequence comes from Pseudomonadota bacterium, assembly GCA_021823875.1. Classification (GTDB taxonomy): domain Bacteria; phylum Pseudomonadota; class Alphaproteobacteria; order Rhizobiales; family Xanthobacteraceae; genus Pseudolabrys. The sequence goes on from JAKAMD010000039.1 coordinate 12,487, forward strand.
GCCGACGTGCCGCCGGTGATCAACTGGCGCGAAGAGCGCAAGCGGTTCGACGAATTCCTCGCCACCATGCCGTTCACCGTGCCGCTCGATGCGCCGGTCTCGACGCTGGCCGCCGGCGAGAAGCAGAAGGCGGAAATCCTCAAGCAGCTTTACCTGAAGAGCCGCTTCCTCATCCTCGATGAGCCGACCTCGGTGCTGACCCCGAACGAAGCGGACGAGATCCTCGGCATGATCCGCGACATGGCGCATGCCGGCCGCATCACCGTGCTCATCATCACGCACAAGTTCCGCGAGGTGATGGCCTTCGCCGACGAGGTCTCGGTGCTCCGCCGCGGCAAGCTGGTGGGCGGCGGCGCGGTCGCAGGCCTCACCCCCGACGCGATGGCGCGCATGATGGTGGGCGACCAGGAAATTCGCGGCATGGACGGGCGCAAGGCTTCCGCCGCCGGCGCGGTCTGTCTGGAGATGCGCAATCTAGAAGTCGACGACGACGAGGGTTACAAGGCGGTGGACGGCGTATCGCTCGCGGTGCGGGCCGGCGAGATCGTCGGCATCGCCGGCGTGTCGGGCAATGGCCAGAGCGAACTGGTGCAGGTGCTCGGCGGCCAGCGCGAGGCGACCGCGGGCGAGATGCGGGTGCACGGCGAGCCTTATCACGCGCGGCGCTCGGAGATGCTGCGCCACAAGGTCTCGATGCTGCCGGAGGAGCCGCTGCGCAATGCCTGCGTCGGACGCATGAGCGTCGCCGACAACATGGCGTTCCGCCGCTTCGATCAGCCGCCTTACGCGAGCGGCCCCTGGCTGCACCATGGCGCCTTCCGGCGCGCCGCCAGGGAGCTGATCGCCCGCTATCGCGTGAAGACCTCCTCGCCCGACGCACCGATCGCGACCCTCTCGGGCGGCAATGTGCAGCGCGCGGTGCTGGCGCGCGAATTATCGGGCGACGTGGACGTACTGGTCGCCGCCAATCCGGTGTTCGGTCTCGACTTCGCGGCGGTCGCCGACATCCATGCCCAGATCATGGCGGCGCGCAACCGCGGCGCTGCGGTGCTGCTGGTGAGCGAGGACCTCGACGAACTGTTGGAGCTCGCCGACCGCATCGTCGTCATCTTCAACGGCAAGCTGGTCTACGAGGCGCCGACGCATCAAGCCGATCTCACCGAGATCGGCCGCCGCATGGCGGGACATTGATGACGGCCGAGGTCGCCGATCAAAAGTCGCCGCTGGCGCGGCCTCGCTCAGACTCCCTTGCTGGGGTGGCCCCCTCTTCGCGCGACGTCGCCGCCGATACAGCGTCAATAGCGGCCGCAGCCCCGCGGTCTTTCCGTGCGCGCCCGACCCGTGCCGAGGAATTGCGGCTGCGCATCGCCGACGACATCGTAAGCGGCGCGCTGGCGCCGGGCGCCGCGCTCGACGAGACCGAGCTCGCGCGCCGCTTCAACGTCTCGCGCACGCCGGTGCGCGAAGCGCTGCGCATGCTGGCGTCGAGCGGCCTGGTGCAGGCGCCGGCACACCGGACCGCGCTGGTGGCGCAGCCGACGCACCCGGACCTGATCGGCATGTTCGAGGTGATGGCCGAACTCGAATCGCTGTGCGCGGGATACGCCGCCGAGCGCATGAGCGGCGCCGAACGTCATGGCCTGACGGAGGTGCATGAGATGTTGCGCGCGCTGATCAAGACTGGCGACCCGCAGCATTACCACGAGGTCAACGAAGCCTTCCACGCCACGATCTACCGCGGCGCCCACAACAACTACCTCGCCGAGCTGACGCTGGCGACGCGCATGCGCGTGCAACCCTTCCGCCGCGCCCAGTTCCGCAATCTCGGGCGGCTGGCAAAATCGCATGCTGAGCACGATCGCGTGGTGCAGGCGATCATGCGGGGCGAGCGCGTGCGCGCGGCGCAGACCATGTACGCGCACATCATCACCGTGCGCGACGAATACCAGCTGTATGCGGGATCGCTGACGAGCGAGCCGCACGCGTCGCCGTGACGGCGGATCGGTTCGCCGGGCGGTCATGGCCTGTGGCCAAAGGATGGTGGGCGCGACAGGGATCGAACCTGTGACCCCTACCATGTCAACGTAAGGCTCCTCTGGCAAACAAGGGCTTTTTCGCGCGGTCTCGCTCGGTTACGCGCAAGCCGACATCAGCAAAATCAACGGTTTACAGAACCTGCGTGCAGGTTGCGTGCAAGTTGCGCCGCCGTCGGCGCGCGCGGCCGCGGGAGGCCGGCATGAGCAGGCCGGTCGATCCCGCAGCCCTGTTCGGCCGCCTCCCGGTGGCGGTCCAGGAACGGCTGCAGGCCGTCGGCGAGGCGGCCCGCGACCCGGTCGGCGACGCCCGCGACCATCAGAACGCTTTCGACCGCCATGTCGGCTTCCTCGACGAACTGGCCGATGCCGGCTTGACCCACGACAAGCTCGCGACGTTGCTCGCCGCCGTCGGCGTCCACCGCGGCGACGGCAGGCCCCTGCCCCGCGGCACGGTCTCCAGCGCGCTGCACCGCGCGCGCCTGCGCGCCGCCGCGGTCCAGCGTCGGTTGGCAGCGGCACCCGCCGCCGACCCGCTGCAAGGTGCTGCGTTGTCCGGCAACGCGCTTCATCCAGCGGCATTGACCGGCGGCCTGCTGCAGCATCCGGCAGCGGCCCGCAGCGTCATGCAAGAGCCCGCAGCGCCTGACCGCCGGCCGAACCGCTCCGCCCGTCGCCGGACCCGTCCCAGCCGCCAGCCCCACTCCGACGGCGCGACCGAGGCTCCGGCGCCGGGAACCGGCCTGGACGGCACGACGTCCGAACCG